>CAYJOG010000156.1:0-6850 GCA_964371695.1 uncultured bacterium | reverse complement strand
GGGGGGGGGGGGCCCCCGCCCCCCCAAAAAAAAACTCAAAAAAATTTTTTTTTTTTAGGGGGGGGGCCGCCCCCCCCCCCCCACTACAGGCAGGGGCCTTTTCCTTTACCAACCACCAACCTCCAGCCTCCCTTAAACTCCCCCCATGCCCCTGCACAGCAAAATCATCGCCACTCTCGGCCCCGCCACGCACACCGCCGAGCGGGTGGAGGAACTGATTCTCGCGGGCATGAACTGCGCCCGCCTCAACCTGAGCCACGGCACCCACGAGCACCACGCCCGCGCCGTGGCCCTGGTGCGCAAGGCTGCCCACAAGCTGGACCGCACCGTGAGCCTGATGGCCGACCTGCAAGGCCCGAAAATACGCGTGGGGGCTTTTGCCAAGGGGCTGGTCAAGCTCAAGCCCGGCCACGCCTTTGTGCTGAGCACCAAACGCCGCGAGGGTGACGAACACGGCGTGAGTGTGAGTTACAAGGCCCTGGCCGATGACGTGAAACCCGGCAACCGCGTGTTTCTGGCCGACGGCCTGCTGGAGTTGCTGGTGACCGGCGTGACCGGCCACGAGGTACACACCCAGGTGCTCAAGGGGGGTGTGCTGCGCAACCATCAGGGCATCAACCTGCCGGGCGCGGCCCTCAGCACACAGGCCCTCACCCCCAAAGACCGCAAAGACGCGCTCTTTGCCCTGGAACAGGGGGTGGATTTCATCGCCCTGTCGTTTGTGCGCACCACGGCGGACATCCACGCCCTGCGCGAGCACCTGAGCGCGGCGGGCGGCCACGCACACATCATCGCCAAGATTGAAAAACCCGAAGCCCTGGACAATCTGGAAGCCGTGATTCAGGCCGCAGACGGGGTGATGGTGGCCCGCGGCGACCTGGGAGTGGAGCTGCCCCTGTGGGCGGTGCCCCAGGCCCAGCGGCGGGTCATCCGCGAGGCGGCCCGCCACGGCAAGTTTGTCATCACCGCCACCCAGATGCTCGAAAGCATGGTGGAGCATCCGCGCCCTACCCGCGCCGAGGTCACCGACATCGCCGCTGCGGTGATGGACGGCACCGACGCGCTCATGCTCAGCGCCGAAACCGCCATGGGGGCGTATCCGGTAGAGGCGGTGCGCATCATGCGCGAGGTGGCCCAGGCCACCGAGGAAAGGCCCGACTACAACCCCTGGCACGAAGAGTTCACCGGCATGAGCGACTTTTTGCAGGCCGCCGCCGCCGCCGCCGCCGAGGCCGCCCGCCGCCTCAACGCCAAGGCCGTGCTGAGCCTGACCATGAACGGCATGATGCCCCGCCTGCTCTCGCGGCATCACTTTCGTGCGCCGGTGCTGGCGGTGAGCCACGACGAAAGCCTGCTGCGCAAACTCACCCTGGTGTGGGGCGTGCTGCCCCTGTGTGTGGGTGTGCCCGCCGAAGACGAAACCGCCATGGACCTGGCACTGGTCGCTGCCAAGGAGCGGGGCTACATCGCCCCCGGCGACGATGTGGTGATCACCTTTGGCATGGCCCCGCGCCAGTTCAACTCCAGCAACGTGGTGCGTCTGCACAGGGTGGAATAACCGCAGGGGGCCGGTGCTAAACTCCCCCCATGTTTTCCAGAAGATTTCCCGCACGCACCCCCCTGGCGGCCCTGTGCGCCGTCGCCCTGCTGGCCCAGGTTGCGGCCCAGGCCGCTCCCAAAAAATGGGCGCTCAAGGCCCCCGTGAAGGGCGATCGCCTCATCAGCCACATGACCGCTCGGCCCGCCATGCTCAACCCCATGCTGGGCCACTCCACTTATGAGAGCGCCGCCATCGAGCCGATATTTGAAACCCTGCTGGAGCTTTCCAGCCTCACCGACAACTGGCAGGGCCGCTTGGCGCAAAGCTGGGTGATTGACCCCTCAGGCCTGAAGATCACCATGAAGCTGCGCAAGGGCGTGGTGTGGAGCGACGGCAAGCCCTTCAGCAGCAAAGACGTGAAGTTCACCTTTGACAAGGTGAAAGACCCCAAGGTGGACGCGCCGCACCTGCGCAATTATTTCGAGTCGCTCAAGGCCACCGCCGCGCCGGACCCCTTCACCGTGGTGTTCACGTTTTCCAAGCCCTATTACCGCAGCCTGATCATGGTGGGGCTGATGGAAATCCTGCCCGCCCACCGCTACGCCACCGGCGATTTCAACAAACACCCCAGCAACAACAAACCCGTGGGCACCGGGCCTTATCTGCTTGAGAAGTTCACCACCAGCGAGCTGCGTTACAAACCCAATCCCCGTTGGTGGGGCTGGAAAACCCCCGGCTACAAAAACCGCTATGCCCTCACCAGCAAGGTGTTTCGCGTGATCCAGAACGACGCAGCGGCGCTGACCGAACACAAACGGGGCGGCCTGGACACCATGAGCCTGAACCCCAAGCAGTACATGCGCGACACAAGGGCCGCAGCCTTTGCGCAGAAGTTCCAGAAATACAACTACTACACCACCTATGGCAACGGTTATGGCTACATCGCCTGGAACGCCAGCCCGGCGGCCAAACTGCCCTTCGCCGACAAACGCGTGCGCAACGCCATGGGCATGTTTCTGGACCGCAAAAAAATCATGCGGGACGTGTATTTTGGTCTGGCCAAACCCGTCACCAACCCCTTTGGGCCAGAAGACACCCGCACCCCCAAAACCCTTGGGCCGCCCCCCTTCAACCCGGCCAAGGCCAAGGCGCTGCTGGCCCAGGCGGGCATCAAGGACAACAACAGGGACGGCCTGCTGGACTGGAACGGCAAACCCTTTGCCTTCACCCTGCTCATGCCCAGCGAAAACGAAACCGGCATGAAGCTGATGCAGATTTATCAGGCCGAGCTGAAAAAGGCGGGCATCACGCTGAACATCCGCGAACTGGAATGGACCGTGTTCATCGAAAAGGTCACCAAAAAGGAGTTCCAGGCCACCATGCTGGGCTGGGGCGGCAGCATCGAGAGCGACCCCTATCAGATATGGCACAGCAGCCAGATTGCCGGGGGCGACAACTTCGTGAGCTTCAAAAATGCCCGCGCCGACCAGATCATGGAAACCGCCCGCGTGACCATGGACAAGAAAAAACGCGACGCCCTTTATCGTGAGTTCGCCACCATCGTGGCGCAGGAGCAGCCCTATACCTTTCTCTTTACCCGCCCCAGCCTGGAGAGTGTGTCGAAACGCTACGAAAACCGCATCGTGTTTCCCCTGGGTCTGGACACCTCCTATTGGTTCACTCCCAAGCAGAAACAGTTGTGAGTCCCAAGTGGAAAAAACAGGGTGAGGATTCCCCTCTCCCCTTTATGGGGAGAGGGTGGCGCGTAGCGCCGGGTGAGGGGTTTTTTCAAAATCAATCCACCAATCCCGGCGAGAGTGCGGGAACAATGAGGTCTGGTTTCCTTCTCTGACCCATGGCCGGTTACCTCTTCAAACGACTGCTGCTGCTGATCTTCACCCTGTTCGGCGTCACGCTCATCACCTTTGGCATGTTGCAGCTTGCCCCCGGCAACCCGGTGATGATGAAACTGCGCAGCGGCCCCGGCGGCCAGATGAGCGCCGAGAACACCGCCAGCCGCGAAATCATCGAACAAACCAAAAAGCTCTACGGTCTGGACAAACCCCTGCATGTGCAATATGTGAACTGGATACGCCGACTGGTGACGCTGGACCTGGGCGATAGCCTGCAGGACCACCGCCCCGTGGCCGCCAAGCTGGCCGAGGCCCTGCCCGTGAGCCTGCTCTTTGGCCTCACCAGCACCTTTCTGGTTTATCTGGTCATCATTCCCAGCGGCATTCTCAGCGCCATGCGCGAGCAGGGGGTGGAAGTGCGGCTGATGACGGTGGTCTATTTTCTGTTTTACTGCGTGCCCAGTTTCTGGCTGGGCATTCTGGGCATTGTGTATCTGGGGGGTGGGGATTTCTGGAACGTGTTCCCCGTGTTTGGCCTGATGAGTGACGAGTTCCAGCAGCAGCAGGGCTGGGACTGGCCAAAGTTCAAAGACCTGTTGTGGCATCTGGTGATGCCGCTGGCCTGCTACACCATCGGCGGCTTCGCCTTCGCCACCCGCCAGCTCGCCACCAGCCTCAAAGACACCATGGCCATGGACTATGTGAACACCGCGCGGGCCAAGGGCCTGCCCCGCCGCACCGTGGTCATCAAACACGCCCTGCGCAACGCGCTGATTCCCATGGTGACATTATTTGCCGGTTTTCTGCCGGGCCTGTTCGCCGCCAGCGTGCTGGTGGAGCGCATCTTCTCCATTCCCGGCCTGGGGCTGCTTCTGTTTGAGTCGCTTCAGGCGCGGGATTACCCCGTCATCATGGCGGGCACCACCTTCACCGCCATTCTGGTGCTGGCGGGTTTGTTGATGAGCGACCTGTTGTATGTGGTGGTGGACCCCCGCATCGACTTTGAAAGCCTGGAGGGCGGATGAAACGCGCCGCCTGGGTGTTGCTGGGACTTTTTCTGGCCCTGCTGCTGTGGCGGGGGCCGGAACTGTTCGCCAACAACAAACCCCTGCTGGCCCGTGTGGATGGACAGTGGCATGCCCCGGCCCTGTGGGCCTCCGGTGTGTGGGAGCGGCGCGACTGGCCTGAACTGGAAAAATCCGCCCGCAAAAAGAAGGGCTACGTGAACGTGCGGCGGGCCGGTGTGTTGTCGCTGTTGGGGGCGCAAAACGGTTTCTGGTGGCCGCCGCTGGCGCGCCACCCCAACGACATTCCCCAGGAACTGGCCGAGCCGCCCCCCACACCGCCGGGCATGAACGGCCGCTGGCTGGGCACCGACGGCCTGGGGCGCGACCTCGCGGCCCGCATGGTTTACGCCGTGCGTCTGGGGGTGGTGTTTTCGGCGCTGGTGGTGGGGATTTCCTGGGCCATCGGCGTGTTGGTGGGGGCGGCCATGGGATATTTCGGCGGCTGGTTTGACATGGCGGTGAGCCGGGTGGTGGAAATCATCATGCTGTTCCCCAAGTTCCTGCTGCTGCTCACACTGCTGGCCCTGCTGGACAAACCGGGTTTTGGCACGCTGGCGTTCGTGTTTCTCATCAGCAGCTGGATTCCCTATCAGCGTTATGTGCGGGCCGAAGCCCTGAAGGAGCGCCGTACTACATATATGGAGGCCGCCAAGGCCCTGGGGGCCAGCCCCTGGCGGGTGCTGTGGCGTCACCTGCTGCCCAACACGGTGCGCCCCACGCTGGTGCTGGTGCCTTTTGATCTGGCGGACACCATCCTGGCCCTGAGCGGCCTCAGTTACCTGGGTTTCGGCACCCCCCCGCCCACGCCCGACCTGGGCGAAATGCTGGATCAGGCCACACAAAACCTGCCCTATGGCTGGTGGCTGGCGGTTTATCCGGGCCTCACGCTGTTTTTCCTGCTGCTGACCTTTAATGCCATGGGGGAGTGGGTAAGGCGGCGAATGCCCCAGCGGAAGGCGTGATTCGTATATTTTTTGACGAATCGCTATATCTGGTGCCATTGGTATACCAATATCACTTGGTTTTGGGGGGCAACCCGGCTACACTCCCCGGCATGTACCTCAAGTCCCTTCAGCTCCACGGTTTCAAAACCTTCGCCGCCAAGACCGAGCTTCAGTTCGAGCCGGGCATCACCGCCATTGTGGGCCCCAACGGCAGCGGCAAGTCCAACATCGCCGACGCCATCCGCTGGGTGCTGGGTGAACAAAGCGCCCGCAGCCTGCGCTCCAGCCGCATGGAAGACGTGATTTTCGGCGGCAGCCGCAAGTCGCGCCCCCTGGGTTTTGCCGACGTGCAGGTGACCCTGGACAACGAAGACCGCCACTTCGCCCTGGATTATTCCGAGGTGGCGATTCGCCGCCGTTATCACCGCAGCGGCGAGAGCGAGTTCAACCTCAACAAGACCACCTGCCGCCTGGGCGATATCCAGAACATGCTCATGGACACCGGCCTGGGCAAGGGGGCCTATTCCATCATTGGCCAGGGGCAGGTGGCCTCGGTGCTCAGCAGCAAGCCAGAGGAGCGCCGCGCCATTTTTGAAGAAGCCGCCGGCATCAACCGTTTCAAAAACCAGAAACGCAAGGCCGAGGCCCGCCTGGACAACACACAGGTCAATCTGTTTCGCCTGGGCGACATTGTGAGTGAGTTGGAAACCCGCCTGCCCACATTGGAGGAAGAAGCCGAAAAAGCCGAGCGCGCCCAGGCGCTGAACCTGCGCATCGGCGAGGTGGAAAAGGCCATTTTCGCCGCCGACCTCAAAAAGGTGCGGGGCGAGCTGGGGCAGATGGGCACGCTGCTGAAAGAGCTGGAAGAAACCAGCGTCAGCACAGGGGCGCAGCAGAACACGGTGGAGCTTTCTCTGGAGCAGATGCAGCTCAAGTTCAGCGAGGCCGAGAAATCACTTCACGCTTTGGCGCAGGAAAAAACCCGTCTGGAGGCCGACCGCGCCCAGTGGCAGAACCGCCTGAAACACCACGGCGAAATCACCCGCACCCTGAGCAAAGAGCAGCAGCGCGCCGAGACGAGCCTGGGGCAGATCAACACCCGTCTGGAGGACATCAACCGGGAACTGGACACCCTGGCCGACCGGGCCGCCGCGCTCAAGACCCGACAGACCGCCGCAGAGGAATCGTTTGAAGCCACGCAGGAAAGAGCACGCCGGGTGCAGGCGGCCTATGGCGACATGGCGGCGCAGTCCGGCGAAAAACAGAAAGAAATGCTGGATGCCCTGGACACCCTGACCCGGCTGAAAGAGCGCCTGGCCACGCTGAATGAAAACGTGCGCTGGCGGGGTCTGAATCTGGCGCAACTCACCGGCCATATTGATCAGTTAAAGGAGCAGGTGCAGGCCACCCAGACCAGTCAGCAAGAGGCCCAGAGCCGTCTGGATC
>CAYJOG010000155.1:3920-6874 GCA_964371695.1 uncultured bacterium | reverse complement strand
CCCCCCCCCCCCCCCCCGGTGTATCAGGACATTGTGGACGGCAAGGATCTGGTGGCCGATGTGCTGCCGCCGCCCTGTTATCTCATTGAGTCCTATCTGGTGGTGCTGCGGCTGATTGAAGACCCGCCGCCCCCCATCAAAAGGCAACTTCTGGCCGACGCCGCCCGTCTGAAAAAAGAATTTTTCGACCGTCAGGAAGTGTGGCGCGACACACTGAAAAAACCCGAACTGCGCACGGCCATGCTGCAAAAGGCATACGACCCGGCGGTGGCTTTTTTTCACCTGCGCGACGGGGTTTTTTTGACGGCAATCAAGGACAATGACACACAAAAGGCCCGCGAACTGGCCCTGGGGCAGATGACCCACCTTTATGAACAACAGCGGCAGGGTGTGGATCTGGTGGTGACGCTGGCCAATGCCTGGACGCTGGAAAACCAGGAAAACATGGAGGCTTCCATGCGGTTAAGCCAGGGCCGGGCGCTGATGATGGGGGGGATGGGGGTGTTGGTGAGTCTGCTGCTCTCGGCCCTGGCGTGGCGCATGGGGCTGAGCCTGAGCCAACGCCTGGGCGCACTCACCCGTACCATGGACCGATTGGCAGACGGCGACTTGCGCATGAGTGCGTGAGGGGCTGATCAATGGCACTACTGGTTCATGTGGCTCAAAAGGAGTAGCCGCGATGTCCTCATCGCTGCTGTATTGGTGCGGTGTCCCCATCGCACCTGCTCCTCATTTTTAAACAAGCGAACCACTACAGGGTGTTATCAACACCCTGCCAAGCGACGCAAATGTCCTGTTTTTAACTAAGTGGGCTGTTTTTTAACGGAACCTAACCTTCTGGGCTAAAATTTTTCTGTCTTCGGCAAACAACGTTGTTCGTCAGGGATTTCCTAATACCAAGGAGGTCACTCGTTGTGGGTTTATCCATTCGCGCCAAGCTGATTTTGTTTCCCGTTGTATTTCTGGTGTTTTTTCTGCTGATGGGGGGTGTGTCCTATAACACCATCAGCCGGGTGAGCCTGGGGGGCACGGTGTATCAGGACATTGTGGACGGCAAAGACCTAGTGGCCGACGTGCTGCCGCCGCCCTGTTATCTCATCGAGTCTTATCTCATTGTGCTGCGGCTGATTGAAGACCCTTCGCCAGCCCGTCAAAAACAGTTGCTGGCCGATTCGGCCCGTCTGAAAAAAGAGTTTTTTGACCGTCAGGAAGTGTGGCAAAAAACCCTGAAAAAACCAGAACTGCGCACGGCCATGCTTGAAAAAGCCTACGACCCGGCGGTGGCTTTTTTTCGCCTGCGCGACGAGGCTTTTTTGCCCGCGCTGCAAGGTGGCGACACACAAAAGGCCCGTGAACTGGCCTTGGGGCCGCTGACACAGCTCTATGAACAGCAGCGTCAGGGGGTTGACTTGGTGGTCACGCTGACCAACCAGTGGACGGCGGAAAACCAGAAAAGCCTGGAGGCCTCCCTGGGGTTGAAAAATCAGGCTGTGGCGGTGGGCGCGGTGGGGATTCTGGCCAGTTTGATGCTGGCGGCCATGGCTTGGCGCATGGGGCTGAGCATCAGTCATCGTCTGCGCGGGGTGACGCACACAATGGACAGGCTGGCAGACGGCGACTTGCGCATGAGTGCGTGAGGCGCTTGGAGCCTGTTTGAAAACGAATGAAGATTTGTTTTCAAACAGGGGCTTGCGGTCATGGATGACCGCACCCGAAAGCCGAAGTGTTAAAAACACTGAGGTTTTCGCCCCGGCAAGGGGGCTTTGCCCCCGCCAGCCGGGAGTTTGAAAAGTCCACGACGGGCTTTTCAAACAGGTTCTTGGGCGTCACCCCAAAAAATCCAGCACAAGCTGGGCGTTTTGGGCGGGGTGGCTGAGCCAGAACATGTGGCGTGCGCCTTCAATGACTTCCACGCGGGCGTCGGCCATGGCGTCCTGATACAAAAACGGCGTCTCCTGTGTGGTGGGAATGGCGTCCTGGTCGCCATAGATTACCAGCACGGGATGGCTGATGCGCCGGGCCACCGGCAGCGGCTCGGCGTCCACCAGATGAGAAAACATGAGCGCCGTCTCGCGCCCCACGCTGCCCAGGGGTTTGGACAGATGCCGCCGCACGGTCCAGCGCGCCCAGAAACCGGCCTCCTCTGGCACAGACCCCGCCTCCACCCAGGTCCAGTACATGTTCGAGACAAGCTGGGCCGCGCCCGCCAGGGGCAGGTCAAACACCTGTGCCACAGTTTTGTAAAACCCCTTCAGCGCCTGTTTCACCAGTTCCTTGTTGGGGAAGTCCTCCACCGCGCCGCCGGGGGCCTGCAACACGGCCCGGCGCACCAGTTGGGGATAACGGTCCATCAGGTGCAGCGTCACCACGCTGCCCATGCTGCTGCCCACCACGTCCACCGGCCCGCCGCCCGCCACGTGGGTGATGACATCGGCGGCGGTGTCCACCAGCACGTCCATGGGCTGGGGTTCCTCGTGGGTGCTCCAGCGGCCCAGGCCGGGGTGGTCGTGGGCCAGCAGTCGTTTGCGGGGGGTGAGGTGTTCCGCCAGCCGGGCTGCTTCTTCCAGGTCGCCCCCCAGGCTGTGCAGATACAGCACCGGCACGGGGTCTTCGCCCGGCCCGCTGTCAAACCCCCGCACCACGCCGGTGGAAAGCCGCCACGCCTGAGATTCAAGAGTCGGCAGATTGGTCATGGAACACCTCCTGCCTGTGACTTTAACAGAGTGTTTTGTGTGCCGCCTTGGGCGTGTCGGGTGGGGTTTGGCGTTAATGGGAGAAGTGCCGCTGCTTCGAAAAATCAACAAAATAGGGGCGCGGCAGCGCCCCAGCCACGGAGGCAAACGAAGTTTGCCGACCGCCGCCGCAGGCGGCCTGGTGCAAGAGGGTGGAGGCCGTTGCTTGTTGGAAAAACATGGCCGCTTCGCGGCGGTGGCCGCCGTTGGGTGGGAGCAGTG
>CAYJOG010000155.1:0-3910 GCA_964371695.1 uncultured bacterium | reverse complement strand
GCGGGGGTCGCAGCGTTGGGGGGCGCGGTGGGGGGGGCGGCAAAACCCGGCCGACAACATCATGAATGGTTGCCTTCGCCAGCGCCTTGGGGCCCCTGAAAGTTGATTTTGTCCAACAGCTTTATGAGTGCATCAAGGCACTGTTCGACACTAATCCCAGTTGGATAAAAACTAGTGTTTCTGGACCTTTCATAATGAACAAGATTTCTGAATTTGGCGATGAACTCAAGATCGTCAGCCAAATCCATTAACGCGACGTTATTTTTGGCATCTGCAATCAGGCCAGAAAAACGAGTTTTTGGCTTCGCGCCTAAATGAATAATTAAAGCAGCTTCTACCAAGGAGCCAATTAATACCGTTGACGCAAGGAACGACTCGCCTCGACTGACCTCGTCAAGCTCATTAATATACGGGCTTAATGAATTCCTTAGCCTACTGTCAACAATAGAATCTAATTTATATTTAATTTTTTTAAGTCTTGTTTCAATATCTCCACAAGTAGCATCTGCCCTGACTTGTGAGTCAATAGCTTCGACCCAGGCGTCGCCTGTTTCAAGAAAATGGTTCAATCCCTCTTTTTGACTTTTTGTCATTCGCCTGAAGTTTCGTTCAGGTTGATTTACAGGAAAAACAGAAACACTTGCACGAGAAAATGGCGCGGACGGACCTTCCAGGTTGTTAAAAAAAATCTTTCGATCCAATTCATTTGGCCAATGCGCCAAGGGTTCAAATGGCTGACCGTTCGAAAATTCGATGCGCCTACTACTGATATTCATCCAAAGCGGGTTCTGAGTGGTGCTTGGATCCTTGATGCACAGCCGAGCACCTTTTTTTAGAATGAGTTGATTAAAGTTTTCGCTTTTAAAAGGGGGAGAGATTTTTCCTTGAACAACATATTTGATTTTCTGTTGATTTGCCACAACACTTTGTTCGAAAATTTTTGGGAAATTAAACTCAATGTCGCAAACCCCAGTCATCCACTGCTCATTCATGAACACGGAATTGGAAGCTTTTAATTCTTGAAGATCAATCCACCAGGAACCTGCGTGCCCTTGAAGCCATGCTGGGCCTTGCTTCTCCAAGGCGGCTTCAAGTGACCTTTTTGATTCTTGAATTGACGCATCGGCAGATTCGGATTTTTCAATGACAAACCGGATTGATTGCCCATCGCCAATTTTTGCAGAAGGCGTGAATTTTTCTCCGTGCCCAGTCTCTAATTTAACTTCCCACATGTTAAAAGTTCCAGGCGCTCATTCCTGCGCCAGCACGCGCACGTTGGGTTCAAACTTCAGTTGTTCCAGCATGTCCTCAAAATCCTGGTCGGTGAGGGGTTCCTGGCCTTTGTTGCGGAGCGCCACGAACATGCCTTCCATCACGTTGGTGCCAAAGCTGCGGCCATCCAGCACCGGCGTGGTGGTGATGAGTGATTGCACGCCCCGGTCGCGCAGTTCCTTCACGTCTTCTTCGGTGGTGGTGTTGGTGAGGATGATCTTGCCGTCCATGCGGGGCGGCATGTGTTTGCGCACCAGGTGATAATCCCCGGCGATCACCTTGGCGTTCTGATACCACCGGGCGAATTTCGCGCCGCCGCTGGGGGCTTTGTCCTGTTTTTCGCCGGTGGGATAAAGCACCTCAAAGGGCAGGCGCGTGAGCACCGGCAACAGCGAGGCCGCGATGAACTTGAGCGCCCCCAGCGAGGTGATGGGCCGCTGAATGCCCAGGGCGAAAATGAGGTCGCCAAAAATCACGTCGGCTTTTTCGTGTACCAGGGCCTCGGCCATGCCAAAGCGGTCCACCGCGCTGGTGAGCAGCACCTTCACGCCGGGGCGAAAGTCGGGATGATGCTGAAACAGATGGCGCACCACGCGGCGCTCCAAAGTGTTTTTCAGGCCGCTGCCATCCACCACCGGCGTGTTTTTGGATGCGTTCTTCATTTTCAGGGCGTCCTGAATCACATACTTTTTGCCGCCCGCGATGAGGTAAAGGTCAATGCCTCCCAGGCCAATGGCGGCCACCTCGCCGCTCTGGTCCAGCTCGGTTATCAGTTGGCAGGCCCGCTTGAGATCGCCGTCGGTGCCCCGTCGCTCGATGGAAAATTCCTGCCCCATGAACGTGGCCTGCACGGCCTTGTCACGGCGGCTGCTGCCCAGTGAAATGCTCACGACTCGTTTCATGTCGCAAGCATAATGCAAAACCAACCTTCAACTTTGCTGGTGTGACTTCCTTATAATGTTTGGATGTCTTCAGAGGGATGGAGCGCTCTTTTTCTGGGAGTGATGGCGGCGGTGAGCGTGGTGTGGACCGCCGTGGTGGCCGTGGTGCTGGTACAGGTGCTCAAAAACCTGCGCCAGTTGCAGGAGAGCATGACCCAGTTGCAGCAAAAGGCCCTGCCCACGCTGGACAAAGTCAACGACAACCTCATCACCCTGCAGGGGCTGATGGAAAAAACCAAAGCCCCGGTGGACGAAGCGGGCCGCCTGATGGTAACCCTCACCGATGTTTCCACCGACGTGAAATCCATCACCAGTCAGGTGCGCCGACTGGCCACGCCGCTGGCCATGCAGACCGCCGGTGTGCTGGGGGGTGCGCTGAGCGTGCTGAAGTGGTATCTGGGCAGCAAAAAACAAGGGGGACCAAATGGCTGAGCAACAGCATCATCACCATCACGGCGGCGGATGGACCGTGTTGAAGGCGTTTGCGCTGGGCGGCGCCGTGGGCACGGCGGTGGGTTATGTGGTGGGGTTGCTCACCGCGCCCCGGCCCGGCGCAGAAACCCGTGAACAATGGAAAGAGCAGTTTGGTCAGGCCAGCGAAAAAGTCGCCGACATGGTGGAACAGAGCAAGGACTCTTTGCAGCACAGCCGCGAACGCGCCCAGGTGGTGGCCCAGGCGGGCAAAAGCCGCACACAGGAAATCATGGACACCGTGATGCAGAAAATGCACCACAAATCCGAACAGGAGGAAGCAGCCGGCATGGAATAGCCGGGCTGACCTCGGCCTTTTTGGACTGCGCTTTTTATGGATCTGCCAAACCCACCCACACCCGACGCCTCGCTGGATATCCGTGGCGTGGCCTGCCCCATCAACTTTGTCAAAACCAAACTGGCGCTGGAAAAACTTGCGCCGGGTCAGGTGCTGGAGCTTTTTTTGAGCGGTGACGCCGCCGAAAACGTGCCGCAGTCCGTGGTCGAAGAAGGCCACACCGTGGTGCTTAGCCAGCAGGAGCCGGACCACCTGCGGCTGTATGTGCGGAAGGCTTGAGATGGTAATGCAGCGAGCCTGGGGCGTCATGATTCTGCTGCTGGTGTTGCTGCCGGGTTGCTACACCCCCGTGGCCGAGCAGAAAAAGCGTTATCAGGAGCAGATGGGGCGGCCCCTGGATGAAGACACCGGCGCACCTGCGGTGCAAAAAAAATCAAAACGCTGGCTGCCCATGGCGTCGCAGGTGGCCCTGCCCGGCAGCACCAAACACCTGAACGTGCGCCAAACGCCCTCGGTGTCGGCGGCGCGGGTGTTTCAGCTTGCGCCGGGTCAGGCGGTGACACTGCTCAAACAAAAAGACGGCTGGTTTTTTCTGCGCGACGGCGAAAACGAGGGCTGGGCCTTTGGAGCCTATCTGCGGCTGAAATCGGGACCGCTCCGGGCCTACACCGTGGGTGAGCAGGGACTGACGCTGTTCAAGAAACCGTCCCTGGAAAGCGACGCCGCCCTGATGCTCAAATCCGGCGAACGTTTTTTGATGGAGCACCGCACCACCCAAGAGGGCTGGCACCGCGTGCTGCTGGCCGACGGAGGCGAACTGTTTACACGATGAGGGTGTGTGGGGCTTGGCGCGTTTTCGAAATTGGCATGTCATCATACCAATGAACATTCAAAATAGCAGGAATGTTCATTGGTTTTATTGGCCTTG
>CAYJOG010000154.1:4798-6895 GCA_964371695.1 uncultured bacterium | reverse complement strand
GCGTCACTCACCCCCATGCCTGCCGCAACACCCACCGCCTCCACCACGCCCACGACAACACCCACCACCACCCCCAGCAGCACACTGGCCGCCGCCTTTGCCCGCTACAGCAGCGGCGTCACGGTGAGCCAGGCAAGCGACACCATCACGCTGAAATCCACCGGCGTGCCCGACCACAAAAGCCCCTACTTCAGCCGCACCGATTCCCGTTATGAAGCTTATAACGGCGCCAATCCCAACTGGTCGCAAAACCCCAACAGCATCAGCAGCCAGAACTTCGAAATCCGAATTCCGGCAAACCCGGCCGCCGCAGCCACCAAACGCAGCACCAGCCTGGGGCCAATCGGCATGGCGCTGAACGGCGTGCCGCTGTTCAATCAATACGCCGGGCCAAACCAGCCCCTGACCAACGAAATCAACAGCTTTGACCAATACAACGGCCACCCCCAGCAAACGGGCATGTATCACTATCACGTGGAGCCGCTCTGGCTCACCAGCAAAAACGGCAAGGATTCGCTGATTGGGTTTCTGCTGGACGGTTTCCCCGTGTATGGCCCCGTTGAAAACGGCAAAACCCTCACCAGCGCAAGCCTGGACTCTTATCACGGCCACAACCACGCCACCACCGATTACCCCCAGGGCATCTACCACTACCACATCACCAGCGACTCGCCCTACATCAACGGCGGCCAGTATTACGGCACCCCCGGCACCACCACCAACTGAGCAGCCATGACGCCCAGGCCCCAAAAATCCTTGCACCACCGGATGATTCCGGTGGTGCTTTTGCTGGCTCTTGCCGCCGCCGGTGTGTTTTTTCGCCCCTCCCCCACCGTGAATAAAAACGACCCTGAACTGCGCACCATCAATGGCCTGCTGCTGCATCACAACAACTCCTTCACCGGCCAGGTGGTTTCGTTTTATGACAACGAAAAACGGGAAAGCCTGTGGCATTACCGGCGTGGTCTGGTCCACGGCGAGGTTCTGTTCTGGCACGCCAACGGCCGTGTGGCCAGCCAGCGGTTTTATACAAACGGCCAGAAATCCGGCACTCACAGGGGCTGGCACCCCAACGGCAAAATGGCTTTCAGGGCCACGTTCAAAGACGGCGTTTATCACGGTTTTGCAAGGTCGTGGTATGCCAGCGGCCAGCCCCAGGCCGCATTTTATTTTATGCACGGACAAGAGGACGGCCCCCAGCGCGCTTGGCGCGAAAACGGAAAACTTTATGCCAACTACACCGTGAAAGAAGGACGAAAATATGGACTCTACAACCCCCGCCTGTGTTTCAAGCTCAACCCCAATGGTCAGAACTAATCTGCTGCATTGCCTGCTGGCCCTGGCGCTGACCCTGGGGCTGAGCGCCTGCCATTCGCGGGCCGCCGCCCCTGCCAAAATCCGGCTCTCCCCCACGCACGACACCAGCGCGCTGCCTTATTACCAGTCGGCAGATTTCACGCCCCTGTGGCTGAAACCCGGCGACAAACGGCTCAAAACCCTGCACAGCATCGGGCAGTTTTCGCTCACCAGCCACCGGCAGGCCAACATCACCCAGCGCGACCTGACGGGGAAAATCGTGGTGGCAAGTTTTTTTTACCCCACCTGCCACGGCATTTGCCCCGCCACCATGCGCAATCTCAAACGGGTGCAAAAAGCCTTTGCAAATGACACGGACGTGGTGATTCTCTCCCACAGCCTCACTCCTGCCACCGACACCCCCGAACTGCTCAGGCACTACGCCCGCCAGCAGGGCATCACCAGCCCCAACTGGCACCTGCTCACCGGCAAAAAAACTGCCCTGTTCCAACACGCCCGGCAAAACTTTTTTGCCGATGAAGACCTGGGGCGGAAAACCGGTGAAGACAGTTTTCTGCACAGCGAAAACTTTTTTCTGGTGGACAGGCAAGGCCACATGCGGGGTCTTTACAGCGGCGTGATGCCCCGCGACGTGGAACTGCTGATCAGTGACATTTCCCTGTTGCAGAAAAAATCCTGACTTTTTACCCATTTTTTGGAGTAGGCGCGGTGTCCCCACCGCGCAAAAACAATAAAAAATCAGCTTTTTTCATGGGATTTAAATAGGCGCTGGGGCCCTCC
>CAYJOG010000154.1:0-4788 GCA_964371695.1 uncultured bacterium | reverse complement strand
TGCTTTGTCAATGGGCGATGGGGACATCGCCGCTACTCCCAATCCATTCTCTTTTTTTAACTCACCCACCACAAAAAAGCACCGGCATGAGCCGGTGCTTCTGTGAAAACGAAAGGAAAAAAACTACTGGTTCATCCGCAATGAACTGAGTAGCAGCGATGTCCTCATCGCTGCGGCATGGGTGCGGTGGGGACACCGCACCTACTGCTCATTTTTAACCAGATGAACCATTACAGCCGCGATGCCACCACGGACCAGTTGACGTTGGCGTAGAAATCGTCGAGATAGGCGGGGCGGTCGGTGGGTTTGCGGTAGACGCTGAATGCGTGCTCCCAGCAATCCAGCACCAGCAAAGGCTGGCAACCGGCGGGGTGGCCCGACTCGTGTTTTTCAATCCACTGGTTGATGAGCTGGCCGTTGGTGTTGTCTTTGTAGGTGATGACCCAGCCCACACCCGGCATTTTGGCGGTGTTCATGAGGTCGGCCTTCCAGGCGTCTACCGAGCCGAACTGTTTGCTCACGGCCTGGGCAAAGGCGCTGTCGGCGGCCAGGGGGGTGGCCCCGGCGGTGAGGTTGTCAAAGTAATACTCGTGCAGCCGCATGCCGTTGAACTCCCATCCGGCGCGGCGCTTGAGTTCCTGAAAGCTGCTGTCGGCGGTGCCCGCATTGGCCAGCGACGCCAGTTTTTCCAGCAGGGCGTTGGTGCGGTTCACATAGCCCTGATAGAGCTTCAGATGCACTTCAATCTGTTCGTCGGTGATGCCCGAAAGGCCCTTGAGCGACGAATAATCCTTGGCCTCATATTTGATGGCTTGATACGACATGGTTCCTCCTGGGAAACAAAAAGTTTGTCGATTGTAGGCCCTGCGGAAAACCACGCCAGCGTTTGTTTCACGTTGGGGGGATTCTGGACACGAGGCTTGTTGAATTGACTTTTTTGTTTGAGGCAGGCGGGGACGCCCGCCCCACTAACAACACGCAGATTTTTTCTCAGTCAAAGAGAAAGAGGGTCTTTCGGCCCGCCGTTACTGGTCAAGAAGGTGCGTCATCCCTTTGACTTTTTGCACCAAGGGCATCAAGCCATCATTGATAGCTTGGGCGGACGTCTTGTCTCCACCAGCTTTCCACCAATTTGACGGATTGTCTCTTTCTCGAACAACAATAGAATTATAGATTACCGTTGAGTCTCCTCCTCGACAAACATTAAGCTCTATCATAACGGTTCCGATCTCCTTGCGTTGCCCGCCAAAAGGCCCAACTTGCCATTTGTTCTCTTTCGCCCGCTGTCCATAAAAATGCAAAACAGGTTGGACAACCAGGGCGTTTGAAGCCTCTCGGCAAACTTTGTCGAAAGAATCCTCGTTTGGGACCACGATACCCTCTTTTGTAAGCATTAGGCTGTACGCATTCGATTCTCGTGATAACTGTGGCAAGGCACCTGTTTTTTCAACAAAGGCTTTCACTTCGTTCTGGATATTTCCGAGGATAACACCAATATCTGCATTCTTTTTTGCATATAAAAGGTTAACCGCAATTTCATCCGATGCCACAACAGGAGCAATCTTTACATCGGCCCATTTAATCTTTGAAAAGTCTGTTGATGGGTTAAAAGTGATTATGTCTTTACTATCTTTATTCGCCGTATTCCCAGATGACAACCTTGGGTCACGACTTTGATTCTCTAAAGCCCCCCCCCCCCTATTTTCAACGCCTTCGCTCTCAGCCAGTTTTTGCCGGCCTTTTGCGCCGCCAAAGTCGTAGTCCACTGAAAGCAGATAACTGCCCGCGCCGTCCAGAATGTCCTCTGCCACCGCCTGCAGGGTGAACTGCTTGCTCATGCGATAACGCAGGCCCACGTTCAGGTTGTCGTCGTTGTCGTTGGTTTCAAACTCCAGAAACCCCAGGGCGTTGTCGCCGAACAGGGCGGCGTAGCTGGCGAAAAAGCCCAGGTCTTCGTCGTTGTTGCCGTCGGTGTCCGTCCAGGTGAGGCCGCCGTGGATCACCGAACGGTCCTGCGTCCAGCGGCCAAAGGCGTAAAAGGCCGTTTCGGTGGCGTCGCCGCTTGGGCCGTTGATGACATTGATATTGATTTTTCGGTGGGCCGCCGCCAAACCATAACGGGCCTTGCCGGGGCGGGCCTTGCCCATGTATTTCAGCCCCAGGGTGGTGTAATCAGAGTCGTAGGTGTTTTTGGTTGTGACGGCCCCCACTGTGGTGGTGCGGGTGCCGTCTATCCGCCAGCGGGCCGCGCCCACCTCAATGTTGTCGCCCACGGCCACATTGGCGGCGGCAAACTGGCCGTCGGCGTCCATGTTGACATTGCCCTCTTCGTCCTCTGCCTGGGCCAGACCAATCTTGATCTGCCCACCGGGCCGCACCACACCCACGGGGGTGGCATAAAGGCTGCCAAAGCCGGTAAACCCACCTGGGCTGGCGACCATTTCCAGCAAGCTCAACACTTCTTCGCCGTCTCCCTTGGGGGCCGCCCTGGGGGCGGGGGCGGCGGGTTTTTCTTCGGTGGGGGCCGTGGTGGTTTCGGTGGGTTTTTCTTCGGCGGGGGCCTCACTGGCGCTGCTGGTGGGCACGGATTCTTCGCTGGTTTTTTCTTCTTCCTTTGAGGTGGAAGAAGCCGCTGGTGTGCTGGAGGTGCTGGCGGGGACTTCAAACGTGCGCATGCCGCTGGTGGCGAAGGGCCGGGGGCTGCCGCGCTCCAGGCGTGTCTCTGGGTGCCCCCCGGGCGGGTCCAGGCGGTAACGCGCAAACATTTCCCGCGCCTCGCGGGCGGTCTGGTTGAGGGTTTTGTTATAGGGGCTGGCGGGGTAATTGGCGGTGATGAAATTGAGGTAACGCACGGCGCGGTCGTTGCGCCCGCTCATCACATAACCCTGGGCAATGCGATAAAGCCCGCGGGCCACATAGTCGCCGTCCTGCTCCAGCTTCACGGCCTGTTTCAGCCAGTTAAGAGCGGTGTCCACGTCGTTTTTGAGCAGATAGGCCTCGCCCAGTTCCACATAAAGCCGGGCGTCTTCGCCGCCCAGGTTGATCTCGCGCTTGAGCGCCCTGATGCGGTCATCCACTTCCTGCAATTTGCTGGGGCTGTAACGCGCCCCCAGCACCACGGTTTCAGCCTCGCGCACGGGGCTTGAGAGCGCCTGACCGGGCCGGAGCGGCAGGGGGCTGGCGTCGGTGGGTTTGTCGCGGATGGGTTCAAACTCCACGTGGTGGCCCACCTCTACCGCGCCGGGGCGCAGTTCGTGGGTGATGAGGGCGTAGGCTTCGGATTCGGTGACGCGGCTGATGGTGAGCCGCCCCAGGTTGCGCTGGTTGTCGTGTACAAACAACACGTCGCCCGCCTCCAGGCCATCGGTGGCGCCGCCGCTGAGGAGCACCTGGGCTTTGTCCAGCAGCGCCTTGACCCGGAAGATGGGGGTGGCCGCCCGGCCCGGCAGCGCCCACAGCACCACACCCAGAAAACACACAAGGCAGGACACACGAAGTTTGGCGGCGTTTTTTGTCATGGTTGGGGTGGGAGAATGGGGGGGTTTTACTTTTTGGGTGGCAGCCCATCGGGGAATCGAACCCCGGTTTTCAGACTGAGAATCTGACGTCATGACCACTAGACCAATGGGCCAGGGCTGCGGGACTAGGATTCGAACCTAGACTGTCGGGGCCAGAACCCGGTGTCCTACCGTTAGACGATCCCGCAATACGATTTATTCCTCTAAATGTTGTATGACACTGTCAATTTCCTGTTCAATCACCTCCGCCGCCTTGGGCTTGTGAGTGGATATTGGACCACGTTTGAGGGCCTCCCGCAATGGCGTTGCTTTGGTTTGTTCCAGCGCCGGGGCCGGGCCGGGGGGGGCGTCTCCGTTGGCGGCAGGTTCCCCCAGCGTGCCCTTGCGGCGGCTGATGGCCCTTAAAAAGCCCCGGAAGTCCTCATCGGCTTCTTCGCCGCGCTCCATGACGTCTTCCTGCCAGTCGTGCAACTGAAAGGAGAAGTCCTCCCATTTTTCGGTCAGATAGTCCACCAGACCCAAAAAACCGATCCATTTTTCCTGGGAACTTTTGGCCATGAGCGCGCAGGCGTCATCCTAGCCCGTCGCCGGACAGGAAACAAACGGGCGGGCTGGAAGTTGGCGGTTAGCGGTTGGGAGTTGGGAGCTGGAAAAAGAAAAGGCCCCTATTTTTCCCTCCCCCCTTTGGGGGGAGGGTGGCACGGAGTGCCGGGAGAGGGGCTAAATATAGGTAACACCTTAGTTTTTTCCCCCACAATACTTTTGTGCCCAAATACGCTGCCAAGCCCTTGGCTTTTTCCCGCCAGCTCAGACGGGAATCCACGATGGCCGAAAAACTCCTCTGGGGGCATTTGCGCAGACACAACCTGCTGGGGGTGAAGTTTCGTCGTCAATACGTCATTGAAGGGTATGTGCTTGATTTTTATTGCCCCGAACTGGCCCTGGCGGTGGAAGTTGACGGCAGTCAGCATCTTTCCGCCGAAGGTCTTGCCCATGACCGAAAGCGGGAAGATTTTTTGGCCTCACGGGGGATTTTTGTCTTGCGGGCTTTTAACCATGACGTGATGGCGAGGACACAGAGCGTGTTGCAGGCAATCGCTGAACAAGTTTTGGAGAGAAAAAAGGTGTGATTTTTGTTTGACCCCTCTCCCGGTCCTACGGACCACCCTCTCCCCAGAGGGGAGAGGGAAATGGTGTTTTCCAAATTTCCGGCACTTCCGACTTCCTGCTCCCGCCTGCCCACTGCCCTCCATGGCGATTGGTCCCAGGG
>CAYJOG010000153.1:0-6905 GCA_964371695.1 uncultured bacterium | reverse complement strand
CAGGCCATTGGCATGGCGGTGGCGTTGTTGTGGTTCACGGCGGGCGGAGCCATGTATCTGGGCCTGCGCCTGCCCCTGATTGACCACATGAACCGCGCCACCGCCGCCGTGGCGCTGATGTGCGCGGGGCTGGTGCTGGTGACGGGCAGCCTGTGGGGCCGCTCGGCCTGGGGGGCCTATTGGCGGTGGGATCCACGCCTCACCAGCACGGCGCTCATGTTCATTTATCTGTGCGGGGCCACGCTGCTGCGCGGCTCGCTTGAAGAAAGCAACCAGGCCCCCGTGGCCACCGCCGCCATGGGGCTGATGGGCGCGCCGGGTTATTTCGTCATTCACATGTCGGTGAACTGGTGGGCGTCGCTGCACCAGGGGGCCACGGTGCTGTCGCCATCGGGGCCAAAGATTCAGGGCCTCATGCTCTATGCCTATCTGCTGAATGTTGCGGGCTGGCTGATGCTGTTTGGCGCGCTTTTGGCCATTGGCACGCGCCGTTTTCACCTGCTGGCCTTGAAGCGCGAAAAACAGGAACGTGAAGAAGAGGAGGCCCTGGAATCATGAGCCGCCCCGGTGAAGACACCACCACCCAGACACTTCAGGAATCGGCCCGCACCGCCCCCAGCAACCAGTGGCGCGACGAACTGACCTTTGTGTTTTTGTCGTTTGGGGTGGTGTTTGTTGTCGTGTGGCTGGTGGGGGGCCTGTGGATAAGGGACGTGGCGCGGCTGAGCGCTGAACTGGACAGCAAAGAGGCCGCGCCATGAACGCCAAAACCAAACTCACGCTGGGGGCCTTGGCGCTGGTGGCGGCGGGGGGCCTGCTGATCGGCAACAATTTGCAGGAAAGTGTGTCCTTTTTCCGCCGTCCCTCTGAGCTGAAAACCCTGAGCACCCGAGACCTGGCCCAGCCCCTGCGGCTGGGGGGCGTGGTGATGCCCGGCAGCCTCAAACGCCACAGCGGCTCCACCCTCAAGGAGTTTGTGCTGTTTGAAAAAGACACGGGGGTGCGGGTGCGCTACCGGGGCATTTTGCCGGACCTTTTTCAGGAGGGAAAACCGGCGCTGGCCGAGGGGCATTTTGCGGGCGCGGTGTTTGAAGCCAAAAGTGTGGTGGCCAAACACGACGAAAACTACACCCCCGCCGAAATGAAAGGCGTAAGGCCCGACGACCTGATCGCCCCGGATCTTTATGAAGAATCCTAACACCTGATCTACACCGGCCCGGCAAAGAAATAAAACCAATTTTCAACCAAAATGGCATTAACCCGGTTTAATTGCCCAGTTGGAAAAAAGGGGTGGCGAAGTCAGCCGGGGTGAAGAGAATTGGTATCAGTGGCGCGGGCACTCCTGTCCAATGCTGTCAGGTTAATGAAGAAAACAGAGGAATTGTAGGGGGTTTTTACCGTAGCCCCGGCGTCCCGCCGGGAGGATCAACCGCGCCGTAGGCGCGCACCTTTTTGTTTTTTTTCTTATTTCCCTGAAAAACATCTGTTTTGTGCCGCCTGCGGCGGTTTTTATTCTCCCGGCGAGACGCCGGGGCTACTGGTAAACCTAACAGCAATGGCGGCGGGGACACCGCCGCTACTCCGGTAAATCTAGCGCAATCCCACTGGGTGTCACGCCGGTCCATTCTGAAGGCGGCCATGCACGTGTTCCAGCACCAACTGGTTCCACAGATACAAACGGTGATCGGCCCGGCCCTGCTGATGTTCCTGCAGGCGTTGCTGAAAAAACGTCGGTTGCAGCAATTCCTGCGCCACGCCGCCCACGGGCAATAGCCGCCCCTGACGAAACCACGCCCCCACCGGCACGCCAAAACCTTTTTTCTTCCGGTTCAGGATTTCGGGCGGCAGCAGGGATTTGACCGCCTCGCGCAGCAACACCTTGCCCTGACCTCCCTCAAACTTGAAACGCGATGGCAGGCGGCGGGCAAAGTTCACCACGTTCAGATCCAGGAACGGCGAGCGCACCTCCAGCGAGTGCATCATGCTGGCCCGGTCCACCTTCACCAGCACGCCGTCCATCAGATACAGCCCCGTGAAAAACGCCAGCGTGCGGTCGGTCAGCGAAAGGTGCGCGCACCTGTCCCACAAATCAATGGCCTCGGAATAGATTTCTTCTTCATTCACCGGCGCGCTAAACAGTTCGCCCAGTTCCGCCGGGGCCAGGGGGCCCATCCACACGGCGTTCCACAGACGGGGCGGATAATTCAACCCCGAAAGCGTGCGTTTGAGTTTGAAATCCAGGCTGATGTTCTGATGCGAGGTGGGCAGACGCCCCGCCAGAAAAGCCACCGCCCGGTGCAGTGACCGGGGCACAAGCCGCCCATAGGCCTCGGCCCAGCGCAACGCTTTGAAGGGGTCATAACCGGCGAACAGTTCGTCCGCCCCGTCGCCCCCCAGGGCCACGGTGGCATGGCGGCGGGCTGTCTGGCACAACAGGGCCGTGGGCAGCAGGGAGCTGTCGCCCATGGGGTGATCCAGCAGGCCCAGCACCTGGGGCGTCACCGCCAAAGCGCGGTCCAGCGAAAAAATTTCTTCGTGATGTTGTGTGCCCAGGGCGGTGGCCATCTGCCGGGCAAATTCTGATTCGTCAAAGGATTTTTCCTCAAAGCCGATGGAAAACGTGAGCAGTTCGCCGGGGCGTGTGTGGCGGGCCGCCAAAGCGGCGATGGTGCTGGAATCGATGCCGCCGCTCAGAAAAATCCCCACCGGCACATCCGCCACCATGCGGCTTGCCGTGGCCGCCTCCACGTGCCCCAGCAATTCCTCTGCCAGTTGTTGCACCGGCGTGTGACCCAGGACCTCGTCCGGCTCCAGTTCAAATTGCCAATAACGTTGTTCCCTGATGGACCTGTCCGCCAGATTCACCAGCAGGTGATGGCCGGGGCGAAGCTGGCAGATGTTTTCATAAACCGTGTGGGGAGACGGCGTGTAGCCATAGGCGAAATATTTCTGTAATCCCAAACGGCTGAGGTCAAAAGGCACCGCCGGGTGCTGACGCAGGGCAGAAAGCTCTGAGCCAAAAACAAAAACCTGCCGACCGTGGTGGTAATAAAGCGGCTTTTTGCCGAAACGGTCGCGGCTGAGCCAGAGTTGACCGCCGGGTTCATCCAGCAGGGCAAAGGCCCACATGCCGTTGAGTTTTTCTGCCAGCGCCGTGCCCCACTGTCGGTAACCGTGCAGCAACACCTCGGTGTCGCTGTGGTCGGTGAAAAATTCATGCCCCAAGGCCTGCAACTCGCGCCGCAGTTCCTGAAAGTTGTAAATCTCGCCGTTGAACACCACGGTGAGGCCCGCCTGGGGCAATCGCATGGGCTGGCCGCCGCCGCCGTGATCCAGAATGGACAACCGCCGGTGACCGAGGAACACACCACCCGGTCCCTCATAGGCCCCCGCCCCGTCTGGCCCGCGACGCACCAAGGCGTCTGTCATGCGGGTGAGGGTGGCCCCGTCTCCCGCCCCCACAAAACCGGCAATGCCGCACATGGCCCTACCCTAGCAAAAAAGTGAGCGTTGGAAGAAGGAAGTCGGAGGCTGAAAGTTGGAAAAATAAAAAGGCCCCATCGTTCCCCTCTCACCTTTATGGCATCGCTGTTAACCTACCAGGAGTAGCGGCGGTGTCCACACCGCCGTGAAGGGCAAAAACCCTTTATTTTTCTTTTGATCGATGCACGGTGGGGACACCGCGCCTACTCCAAAACGGAGAGAGGGAGCAGTCCATCACCCGCTACAGGTTAAACCCAAGCTCTACCAGATCATGCAGGTGAACCATGCCCACCACCTTGCCCTTGGCGTCGGTCACGGGCAACACGGTGACCTTGAACTCCTCGAACAGCGCGATGGCGTCCTGCGCCGGGCTGTCGCGCCGCACGGTGCGGGGCGAGGGGGTCATGGCCTTGGACACCGGCGTGAGAAACAGCCGCGCCAGGTTGCCCTGGGATTTCTGCAACAGCCGCCGGGCGTCGCCGTCGGTGAGAATCCCCACGCACTGGCCCGCCTCGTTCACCACCGACACCGCCCCCAGGCCCTCTTTGGTGAGCACCGAAAGGGCGTCCTGCAACGTGTCTTCGGGGCCGATCAGCGGGTTTTTCTGACGCATGCGCAAGGCGTCGGCCACCTTCAACAGTTCGATGCGCGCCAGGGCCGTGTCGGGCTGAAAACGGGCCAGATCAGGAACCTTGAGCGGGCGAATGTCGTACCACAGCGCCACCAGCGCCTGACTGGCGTTCAGCAGCAGACCCGACTTCACCAACGGCAGCAAAGGAATCGGCTCGGCGGCCTGTGTCCCCACCAGCAGCGTGAGCTGGGCATCTTTGGCCATGGGGCTGTTGGCCTCGGCGCTCACCAGACCCACCGTGGCTTTCTGCTCTTTGGCCCAGCGCATGAGGCGCAGGGGTTCGCGGGTTTGGCCGCTGGCCGAAAAAGCCACCAGCAGATCCTGATGACCAAACCGCCCCAGCGCGCCGTGCAGGGCCTCGACGGGGTGAACAAACCGGGCGTCTTCACCCAGCGTGGCCAGGCTTTCGGCCAGCAGTTGGGCGGCGGGGGCGCTTTTGCCCACCCCCGTACACACCACGCGGCCCTTGAAGGATTTGAAACATCTGGCCCAGGGTTCCAGCGCCCCTTTTGCCACGCTGTCCTGAAACAGCGCCAGCTCTGCGCTGGACACCGCCAGCAACCGGGAGGGCAATGCGGCTTTGGGTTTGTTGGCCATGGCGGCGGATTATTCCCCTGCCCCTTCGGGGGCCAGCGCCGCTGCGCCGATGGCCAACTGGGTGGCTTTTTCCTGATAGTTTTTCAGCGCCGCCTGATATTCCGCCGCTTCGTCCATGGCAGCCATTTCGGCCTCGGCGCCGCTCAGGTCTTCGGTGCTCACCGGTGAGAGGCCGTTGGCCTTGAGCATTTCAGCCAGCAGATAACGGCGCGGCAGGGTCAGGCGCGGATTGTCAGAGAGTTCATCCCAGGAGAAGTTCAGCAGTTCCCGCAGCGTGTCTGCGCCGCCATCCACCAGAATGGCCGCGAGATCTTCGGGCAGGCCCAGTTCCGCCACAGGCAAACCGCCGACTTCTGCCGAAGGCGCTTCAGACACCAGCCGCACGGCTTCCAGGTTTTTGCGCTGGCGGCCGCTGGCTTTCTGCACTTCGATGTTCCAGCCCGTGAGGTCTTCTGCGAGCCGCACGTTGACGTTGTTCTTGCCCAGGGCCAGCTGATAACTGTCGTCGGGCACCACCACCACGGCTTTTTCCTGTTCTTCAAACAGCTCCACGCTGATCACCGGCGCGGGTGAGAGGGCATAGGCGATGAACTCCATGGGTTCTTCGCTGCATTTGATCACGTCAATTTTTTCGCCCCGCAGTTTTTCTACCACCAGACGGATGCGGTTGCCTTTTGGCCCCACACAGGCCCCCACCGGCTCCACGTTGCGGTCGTTGCTGCGCACCACGATTTTGGTGCGATAACCCGGCGCACGCACCACCTGCACGATTTCAATGATGCCGTCGCGGATTTCGGGAATCTCGGCCTCGAACAGCTTGACCACAAAGTTGGGGTGGCGGCGCGAGAGCACCACATAGCCATCCCGGCGGCGGCGGTTGACTTCCAGCACCAGGGCGCGAATTTCTTCGTTGATGGTGAATCGCTCGAAGGGCACCATTTCGTCTTTGGGCAAAAGGGCTTCGATGTTGCCCAGGTCCACCCGCAGACCGTCTTCGCGGGTCACGCGGCTCACGCGGCCCAGCACCAGTTCATCCTGCTTGTCTTCCAGCACTTCCAGGGCCACGTCCCGCTCGGCCTCGCGCACCTTCTGCAAAATGGCCTGGCTGGCGGCCTGGGTGCTGATGCGGCGAAAATCGCGCATTTCCTCTTCGCGCTCCACCACGTCGCCAATCTCCACCTCAGGACGCTGCACACGGGCCACGTCCAGCAGGATTTCATAGCTGGGTTCATCCACCTTTTCGGCGGCCACATAGCGGCGGAACATGCGCAACTGGCCGGTGGTGCGATCAAACACCGCCCGCACGTCGGCTTTTCTGTCCACGTCCTTGCGATAGGCCTGGGCCACGGCTTCTTCAATGGCGCTGATGAGCACGTCCAGGCTCACACCCTTTTCTTTTTCAAGCTGGGTGAGGGCCATCATGATCTCCCGGCCACGAGAGGCGCGGGCGTCGGCTTCTTCCTGCAGTTTCTTTTTGCTGATGCGTTTGGGCTTGGTGGTGGTCATGAGGCTGCTCCTGTAAAAAATTCGTCGTTGGTTTTGGCTTGTTTCACTTGGGAATAAGAAAAGGTGAGGTCTCCCTGGGGCGTGGCAACGGTGAAGTCCGTCTCCTGGGCGCTGGTGAGGGTGCCTTCAAAATTTTTGCGGCCCTCCAGGGCGTCTTTCAGCGCCACCTTCACCGGGCGGCCCACCACTTTTTGATAATGCCAGGGTTGGCGCAGGGGCCGGTGGATGCCTGGCGAGCTGACCTCCAGGCGCACCCCCTGGGGATAGAGGGCGTTGATTTCGGGGTTGTAGTGAATGAGCTTGGCGTAGCGGGTGAGGTCGGCCATGCTCACGCCGGTGTCGCTGTCGAGCAGCAGGGTGAACCCGGCGCCGGAACTGCTGCCAGAGGTGAGGTCATAAAAAACCACCGGCTCGTCCCTGAGAATCAGCCGAATCACCGACTCCAGCTCTGTAAAGCGAGCCGACATGGATCGCCCCCCCTTTTTTGGTCAATAAAAAAGTGGACCCGCAGGCCCACTCCAAAGACCATGTTAAACAGGGGGGGGCTGGGTGTCAATGTAGAGCCTGCCTATAAAAATTGGGCCATGTTTGACATGGGGCAGTTCAGGCAGGCTCTTGCAGCCAGGGATGGCTGCATCCGAAAACCGGAGCTTTGAAAAAGCGCAGGTTTTCGCCACGCCGAAGGGGC
>CAYJOG010000152.1:0-6905 GCA_964371695.1 uncultured bacterium | reverse complement strand
ACCCGGTGGCCACCGTGGATGTAGATATTTTTGTTTTTCTGCACCCGGAACCTGGGCGGATGCTGATCAGCCTGACACCGATTTATGACTATCTGCGCGTAAGAGGTTGTGTGGCCAAAGGGGAATACGTGGAAGTGGCGGGTTGGCCAGTGCAATTTTTGCCTGCCCCAAGCCCACTGGTGGAAGAAGCGATCCGTGAAGCAGTTATGGTTGCGCTTGAAGAAGTGCCCGTTCGGATTTTCACTGCCGAACATCTGGCCGCCATCGCCCTTGAAACAGGCCGGAGCAAGGATAAATCTCGGCTTTTACAGTTTGTTGAATCCGGTGTTCTGGACCATGGAAAATTCATGGCCATCTTGAAAAATCACCACCTTGTTGAAAAATGGCGGCAGTTTGAAGGACAATTTTCAGGTGCCCCCATACGACCTGAGCAAAATCCTTGAAAGCAAAAAAGCCCTGAAAGAGGAAATGCGCAACCTGCCCGTGGCTGAGAAAATGCAGATTCTGGAAAAGCTCCGGGACAGGTCGCTGGAAATCGCCGCCGCCGGTTTGAAAATCAAACCATCGGATGCCCCAAAAACACCAAGCGAGGACTGATGGGGACCACTTTTCGGAAAGAAGCCCAGCGCGGTGCGAACACCGCGCTGGCTCAACAGCGTTTCTGAAAGGCGCGGTGTCTTACCGCCCAGACCGTGGTTTGGCCGATGCCGGGCGTCGCCCCTGTCCCCCCGCGTGGCGCGAAGGAGAAGCCGACTGGTGCCCGCCGCTGCCAGCAGATTTATGTCGGCTGGGGCGTGGCCCTGCCCCATGGCGATGCTCAGAGGAACCCGGCCCATGACCCGAACCACCCGGCCCGGCGGCCGGGCGCGCTCCCCCATGGGTGCGTTGGCCTCGGCTTTCGCCCTCTTGCGTGCTGGGGCCACGGTGCTCACCCGCATAGGTGCTCTTGCTGCCATATCCCCCGCCTGAGCCTTCGCTGGAACCATAGCGTTTTTTGGGTCCGCCATGGCCCGAACCCGACGACCGGGGTTTGAAGCCGTCTTCTTTGCGGCGGAAGGAGTCTCCCCGCGAAGACGAAGCCCCGCCGGAATCACGCCTGGGCGCGCCCTGGCCCCGCCGCTGCAAAATCGGCTCTGGCGCCACGGTGAGGTCCGCCTCGAAACCGGGAATGACCTCTTTGGGCAATTCCTTTTTCAAGAGCCGCTCGATGTCCCGCAGCAGTTTCAGTTCATCCACACACACCAGCGACACGGCCTTGCCTTCATAACCCGCCCTGCCGGTGCGGCCAATGCGGTGCACATATTCTTCGGGCACGTTGGGAATCTCAAAGTTGACCACGTGGGGCAACTGGTCAATGTCCAGCCCCCGCGCGGCGATGTCGGTGGCCACCAGCACCCGCACACGGCCATTTTTGAAATCAGACAGCGCCTTGGTGCGGGCCGCCTGACTTTTGTTGCCGTGCAGGGCGGTGGCGCTGATGCCCTCGCGCTCCAGGTGGGTGGTGAGGTGATTGGCCCCGTGTTTGGTGCGGGTGAAAACCAGCACCTGACGCCAGTCGCCCGATTCGATCAGGTGCGACAGCAGGTCCCGCTTGCGGTGGCGATCCACATAGTGGACGACGTGCTCGATGCCTTCGGCGGTGAGCGTGCGGCGCGCCACTTCAATCAGGGCGGGTTTGTGCAGCATGTCCGCCGCCAGCGCCTTGATTTCATCGGGAAAAGTGGCGGAGAACAGCAGGGTCTGTTTCTCGGTCGGCAACAGTTTGTGGATGCGCCGGATGTCGTGGATGAACCCCATGTCCAACATGCGGTCGCCTTCGTCCAGCACCAGAATCTGCACGCGGGAAAGATCCACCGTGCGCTGACCCACGTGGTCCAGCAACCGCCCCGGCGTGGCGATGAGAATGTCCACGCCGCGCCGCAGTTTTTCGATCTGCGGGCCGATGTTGACGCCGCCAAACACCACCGCCGAGCGCAGGGGCAGGTGCTTGCCATAAACCCGCACACTTTCGGCCACCTGGGCCGCCAGTTCGCGGGTGGGGGTGAGGATGAGCGCCCGCACGGGGCGGAACTTGCCCGCCACCGGTTGATCAGACAGGCGCTGCAACATGGGCAGCGTGAAACCGGCGGTTTTGCCGGTGCCGGTCTGTGCGCCGGCCATGATGTCCTGACCGTTCAGGACAATGGGAATGGCCTGAAGCTGGACGGGGGTGGGTTCGGTGTAGCCTTCATCGGCCACAGCACGAAGCAGTTCGGCCTTAAGACCGAGGGTATCGAATGACATATAAACTTCTCTCCTGAGCTGGTCCAGCCCGTGATGCCAGTCAGGGATGGTTTCCAAAAAGTGCCTCGCCAAAAAGCTGTTTCCGGCGGGTTGAATGCCCAAGGTCTACCTGTTTAAGCCGGATGTCAAGTAAATCGTTTTCTTAACTGGGCGGCGACAAGGGGCGTGTTACCATCTCCATTGGTTCATCCCCATGCTGAAACGCTCCCCCGAAAACAGGAAAAGTGGCATAAAACTTTGGTTTCCCGTGGTTTTTGGCCTGACGCTGCTGGGGGCGTGCCCCCCCTCTCAGGCCCGTGGCGCGGCGGTGCGGGTGCAGAAGGTGCTGGGGCGCGTGACGGCGCGGGTGGACGAATCCTTTCGTCTGGTCAGCCGGGGGCAGGCCTATGGCGAGGGGGTGGAAATCCGCACGTCGGGCGGCTCCGAGGTGGTTCTGGCCTGGCCCAGCGGCCACGTGCTGCGGCTGGGGCCGCTCTCGGTGCTGCGCCTCACCAGCACCGAGCCAGGGCCAGTGCGCCTGAAACTCAGCGCAGGCAAAGTCCATATCACGGCGCAAAAACTCCAGGCCAGCCAGGCTTTTCAGGTGGAGACACCAGAGCTGGTGGCGGGTGTGCGGGGCACGTTTTTTTCCGTGGACCGGCAGCCCCAGCAGACCCAGGTGCAGGTGCTGGCGGGTCAGGTGTTTGTGCGCACGGCCCAGGTGGAACAACTGGTGGGGCCGGGTTTCATGCTGGCGGCCCGCATGGGGGCCATGACCCTCACGCCCCAGCCCCTGCCCCCCGTGCAGTTGCAGGAACTGAAAATGGAAGAAAGCCGCACCCTGCGTCTGAAAGAGGAATGGGACACCGCCCGCACCGGCGAGGATTTCCCCACGGAAGAAACCGCCCCCTGGCAGGGCCGCGAAGACGCGGACAAGGAAGAACTGCGGCGGGAACTGGAATCAGACAAGCCGGAATTGAAAGACGGTGGATTGCAGAAGCCTGGTCCGGGTTTGGACAACAAGCTGGACACCCTGCGCTCTGACGGAAAAATTATGGACGACAAAGCGTTCCTCATGGCCCACCCGGAACTGACCGCCGAACTGAAAGCGGGACTGGACGCCCTGCCCCCGCACCTGCTGGAGGACATCGGCAAAGACCTGCTGCAGGAACAGATCCGCAACGAACTGCTGGAACAGATTGAACACACCGGCACGGGTGTGCGCCTGTGGGTGGAGTGACAAGCCGGGTGTTTGTTGCCCGGCAGAGGCAGTCGGGCTAACATATATTCATGAGCGACAGCCTGGACAAGGAATTTGTCATCAACGAACTGGAGTCTTGGAAATCCCGCCTGCAGGCGACTTTCGCCACGCTGACGGACTGGGCGAAAGAGTTCCGGGGAGACGCCGTGTCACTGGACACCTCCGAAATCACCAAAAGGCCGGAGCCCCTCATGACACAGTTTGGCGTGGGGCCGTTCAAAGTCCCGGCGATGAGCATCCTGTGGGACAAACACAGAATCACCTTCGTTCCGACAAATCTTTGGGTGTCGGGAACCGCCGGGGTGATCAGTGTTGTTGTCAGCAGAGGCGCAATGTATCACTTGGTGCTTCTGTTTAACGACGAAACCCAGAATTATGAGTGGACACTGTTCCTCGCTGCGGATCGACGCAGACGGGACATCCTTACCAAGGAAAGATTTTTTGCACTGATGGGCGAGGCGGAAAAAGCACTGGAAGCCTCGTTGGTTCATGCCTGAACCCCTTTTGGGCGAAACCTGTGAAAACATCAGGGCGCTTGCTGGTGCCTTTCGGCTTGTCGAAAAATTATTCGAACACCGCCTGCATGATCCTGTCAATCCACCGCCCGAAGAGGAATACGTGCATTACCACCACGCCTATGAAATGGCTCAATATGCCTTTTTTGTCCTGATCGTGGCGGCTTTTGAAAAGGGACTTGTTGAGAAAGCCAAAGACGAAGGCTCCTTTCGCCAACGGCTCGAAGAAATGGCGCAGGATACGGCACTTGCCAAAAAAGACATTGAGCGGGTCATGCAAATCTGGAAGGACCGTAGCGACATCGCCCATGGTGATCCTCCTGTTTTCGCCTATGGCGAAGGCGAACCGGCTCCGCTGGCGGACGAACTGATTGAGATCATTTCAAAACTCCAGACCCGCATGACAAAGGACTACAAACACTGGCTGCCTGACCCACCCTGATTCACTGCCAAAAAAGAACCCGTTGCCCGGCACCCTGTTAAAATGCCCCCCGGCGTGTCCCCGGACGCGAAAAATTCAGGAGGAAGTGGTTACGCCCCATGAGTGACGGCGCTGCGATGCCCTTTTCATCTCACAACCTGGCCTTTGTAGAGGGCCTGTATTTCGAGTATCTGCAAAACCCCGGCTCGGTGGACCCGGCCTGGAAAAAGGTGTTCGACGGCTTTGAGCGCAACGGCGCCGGCGCGGGAGCCGCCGCCTTGCCCCCTGTCACCTTTGAGCGCAGCATCTATCAGAGCACCGGCCCTGCGGCCAACGGCGGCAATGGGGCCGAGGCCAAGGTGCGGCAAGACAACGTGCGGCGGCTCATCCACGCCTTTCGCAACAAGGGCCACCTTTATGCCGACCTGGACCCCTTGCAGGCCCAGCCGGGGCGCGGCCCCCTCAGCACCCTGGTGCTGGCAGAGTTTGGCCTGGGCGAGGCGGACCTGGACCGCCAGTTTTCCAGCTTTGACGTGGGGGGGCCGGATGTGCATACCCTGCGGGAACTGTTTGACCGCCTCAACAACACCTATTGCCGCAGCATCGGCGTGGACATCAACCACATCCACGACCAGGAAATCCGCACCTGGCTGCTGAACCGCATCGAGACCAGTTTCAACCGCCCCAACCTCACCCGCGCCGAACACCGCCGCGTGCTGGAAAAACTCACCCACGCCGAACTGTTCGAGCAGTTCCTGCACACCAAGTTCATCGGGGCCAAGCGCTTTAGCCTGGAGGGCGCGGAAAGCCTGATTCCCCTCATCGACGTCATCCTCAACCGCTCTGCCGAAAAAGGCGCGGGCGAGGTGGTGATCGGCATGGCCCACCGGGGGCGGCTCAACGTGCTGGTGAACATCATCGGCAAGCCGGTGGCCGACGTGTTCGCCGAGTTTGAGGGCAACAAAGAAGAAGACGAAGAAGAAGAGTTCACGGGCGACGTGAAATATCACCTGGGTTATTCCTCGGACATCACCACCCCCGCCGGCAAAAACGTGCATCTCTCGCTCACCTTCAACCCCAGCCACCTTGAGATTGTCAACACCGTGGTGCAGGGACGCGTGCGGGCCAAACAGCACCGCCTGGGTGACATCAGCAACCAGGCCGTGCTGCCCCTGCTGGTGCATGGCGACGCGGCCTTTGCGGGCGAGGGCGTGGTGATGGAAATGCTGAACATGAGCGAACTGCGGGGTTATGCCGTGGGGGGCACGGTGCATGTGGTGGTGAACAATCAGGTGGGGTTCACCACGTTGCCCAGCGAATCCCGCAGCACCACCTATTGCACCGACATCGCCAAAATGCTGCAAATCCCCATCTTTCACGTGAACGGCGAAGACCCGGAGGCCCTGGCGCAGGTGGGGGATCTGGCGGTGGAGTTCCGCGAGCGGTTTCACCGCGACGTGGTGATTGACCTGTGGTGTTACCGCAAATATGGCCACAACGAGGGTGACGAACCGGCCTTCACCCAGCCAGGCATGTATCAGACCATCGCCCGGAAACCCTCCATCCGCCAGATTTACATCCAGCGTCTGGAGCAACTGGCGGAGATTACCCAGCAGGAGGCCGAGAGCATCGCGGCGGATTACCGGGCGGTGCTGGACCGCGAACTGGCGCGGGTGAAAGCCGAAAAAGCCGTTTCGCGCATCAGCACGCTGGGAGGCGTGTGGGCGCGATACCGGGGCGGCCACGACGCCGAAACCGCCGAAGTGGACACCACCGTGGCGGCGGACACCCTCAAGCAACTGGGTGACCGGCTTTGCACCACGCCAGAGGGTTTCACGCCCCACCCCAAAATCGCCAAACTGCTCGAAGCCCGCCACGAAATGACGCAGGGCCAGAAAACCCTGGACTGGGGTGCGGGCGAGGCCCTGGCCTTTGCCTCGCTGCTCAACGAGGGCGTACACGTGCGCCTCACGGGTCAGGACAGCGGCCGGGGCACCTTCAGCCACCGTCACGCCGTGCTGCACGATTTTGAAACCGGCAAACGGCATCAGCCCCTGCAACACCTGCATGCCCAGCAGGGCCCCTTTGAGGTACACGACAGCCCCCTGTGCGAAATGGGTGTGCTGGGGTTTGAATATGGTTACAGCCTGGATTATCCCGATGCGCTGGTGATCTGGGAGGCCCAGTTTGGCGACTTCGCCAACACCGCCCAGGCCATCATCGACCAGTTCCTGGTTTCCGGCGAAGTGAAATGGCAACGCCTGAGCGGCTTGGTGATGTTGCTGCCCCACGGCATGGAGGGCCAGGGACCGGAACATTCCAGCGCCCGTCTGGGGCGATACCTGGAACTCTGCGCCAGCGACAACATGCAGGTGCTCAACCCCACCACACCGGCGCAGGTTTTTCACGCCCTGCGGCGGCAGGTGCATCGCCCCCTGCGCAAGCC
>CAYJOG010000151.1:0-6942 GCA_964371695.1 uncultured bacterium | reverse complement strand
CCAAAGATTCCGAAAAAGAAGCCATCGCCCTTTTCAACAGCATGGCCAAGTTCTACGTCAACAACCCCAAAATCAAGATTCTGAGCATGATTACGCTCAAAAACCTGCCCTTTTACGCCAACAAGCAAACGGTGCTCACCCGCATCGAAGAAATCGCAGAAAACAGCGGTTATCCCGAAGTCCCCCGCCTGCTGGACTGGGAGGGCAAGACCTCCAAGCTGTTTGGCGTGGACCTTGGCCCAAACCTGCTTGTGGTGGGCAAACAGGGCAAGGTGGTGTACATGCAAGGTAAGCTGGATAAAGGCAGCAGCCGGTCTCTGCGTGAAGCTGTGATGAAAGCGCTGAACGGCTGAAAGGCCGAAACACTCATTTATGGGCAACGACGCCTCTTCGATTTTGAAACGCCTGGGATTTTTTGCCATATCGGGGTTTCTGGCGCTGGGGCTTGGCCTGCTGGCCCTCGCCGGTTGCGCCAACAAACAAAAGGGAGCGGGCGGTAAACCGGCCACCCGTGTGTTCAAGATGGCCCACGTGGGGCCAGACGATCACCCGGCCAACAAGGCAGCGCAGGATCTGGTGAAAGACATCTACCGCGAAACCGGCGGGGCCATCAAGATTGATCTTTATCCCAACGCCAAACTGGGCAACGAAAAGGAACTGGTGGAGGGTTGTTACGGTGGCAACATTGACTTCATCGCCGTCACCACCACCGAGCTTTCCAAAACCATTCCTGAGTTCATGCTGTTTGACCTGCCGTTCTTTTTTGAGTCCGAAGAAGACGCCTATTTCATTCTGGACAACGTGGTGGGACAGGAACTGATGGCGCTGTTGCCCAAGCATGGCTTCATGGGGCTGGCCTATTACGAAAACGGCTATCGCCACCTCACCAACCGCGACTTTCCCATTCTCTGGCCCAAAGACCTGAAGGGTGTGAAACTGCGCGCCCAGGACAGCCCCATTTATGTGGCCATGTTTCAGGAACTGGGGGCCAGCCCCGTGACCATTGATTTCACCGAAAGCTGGCAGGCCCTGCAACAGGGCGTGGCCGATGGGGCCGATGGCTCGTTGCCCATCATTTATTACAACCGCTGGTTTGAGGTGAACAAGTTCCTCACCCTCACGCGCCACACTTATCAGCCCATGGCGGTCATTGCCAACAAGGACATCTGGGAGACCATCGCTCCCGAACACCAGAAGGTGCTCAAGGACGTGTTCAAGCGCTACGAAAAAATCATGCGGGGCACCCTCACGCGTTACAACGATCGCCACATCCAGAAAATCAAAGATCGCGGCATGACCGTGGTGGAACTCAACCCGGAGCAACGCGCCGCCTTCAAAAAAATCACCGAAAGAGTGGCCCGGCGCTTCGCCTCCAAAATGGGCAAGGAACGGGTGGACCGGGTGACCAAGGCGCTGCTGGCGTTCCAGCAAAAGCGCAAGGCCGCTGGTCGCTAGGCGGGCACAACATGACCCCTTTGGTGACACTGGATAACCTGCTGGCCAAAGTGGAACGGATGACGCTCTTTGTGGCCCTCATGGGCATGGTGGGGCTGGTTGCGGGTGAAGTGCTGGTTCGCAAGTTCTGGCCAGACGCGCTTTCTGTCATTACCGGCAAAGGCGACGAGCTGGCGCGGCTGTTGATGGTGTGGGCCGGGTTTATCGGTGCGAGTCTGGCGGCCAAAGAGGCCAAACATCTGGCGGTCACCATCAAATATCCCGTGTCCGAAAAAGTCCGCCGCCTGATGGTGGGGGGGCGTTTTCTGGTGACGGCCCTGTTCATTGGCGTGGTGGCGCTGCTGGGGTGGCAGGCGTTTTTTGACAAAATGAGCCAGCCCACCCACAGCGCGGCCATGGAATACAACTACGCCTATCTTTACCTGAGCATTCCCGTCACTTTCACCCTCATGACGTTCCGGTTTCTGCTGTTTTCCGTGCAGGGGTTCAAGGGGGACTACGTGGATCCGGAACCGGGGCACGAATGACCGCGCTGTTGCTGATATTGGTGCTGGTGCTGATTCTCATGGGCGCGCCGCTCATGCTGGCCATTGGTGTGCTGGCCATGGGCATGATGGGCCTGGACCTGTTTGATCAGGGCCGGGCAATTGATCTCAAAACACTCTCTTTTATTCCCAAACGCATGACCGACCAGCTCAACCGCACCACGTTGCTGGCCATTCCGTTTTTTGTGCTGAGCGGGGCCATCATGGCCCAGGGGGCGCTCGCAAAACGCATGGTGCAGATTGCCCGTGCCCTCACCAGCTGGATGCCCAACGGACTGGCGGTGGCCGCCGTGCTGGGGTGTTGTTTTTTCGCTTCGGTGAGCGGCTCCAGCCCGGCCACGGTGGTGGCGGTGGGAGCCATCATGGCCCCCGCGCTGGTGCGGGCTGGTTACAGCAAAGGTTTTTCCGTGGGTCTGCTCACGTCAGCGGGCAGTCTGGGCATTCTCATTCCGCCCTCCATTCCCATGGTGATTTATGGCGTGGTCACCAGCACCAGCATCGAAAAACTCTTTTTGGGGGGGCTGGGGGCGGGCCTTGTCCTGGGCTCGCTGTTCACGCTGTTTGTGGTGCTGTGGGGCAGCCGGGCGCGCAAAAAACCGGGTGAGCCGCTGGATCACCTCACCTTGAGTGGCGTGGGTGAAGCCGTGGTGCTGGAAGACGCCGTGGCCGAAAAAGGCTTGCGCCCGTGGGTGGAGGGCGGCCTGGCCTTGTGCATGCCCCTGGCCATTTTGGGCAGCATTTATGGCGGCATTGCCACAGCCACCGAGGCGGCGGCGCTGAGTGTGGTGTATGCCGCAGCGGCGGAAATCTTTCTGCGCCTGACCTGGCGGCGGGATGGCCTTGCCACCGTGGTGAAGGATTTTTACGGGGCCATCGTGAATCCCTCGGTGATGGTGGGGGCCATTCTCATCATTGTGGCCTTCAGTCAGGTGCTGAACTTTCAACTGGCGGCCCAGCAGGCCCCCGACAGGCTGGCGGAAATGATGCTGCAAGGGGTGGACCCAAGCCGCGCTGCGCACGACCCGGCCCAGGTGGTGAAGTTCCTGGTCATGCTCAACCTGCTCTTGCTGGTGATTGGCTGCCTCATGGACATCATCAGCGCCATCCTCATTTTTGTGCCGCTGATTCTGCCCACGGCCCATGCCCTGGGCATTGATCCAATCCTGCTGGGCACGGTGGTGATTGTGAACCTGGAGATTGGTTATCTCACGCCGCCCATTGGCCTGAACCTGTTTGTCTCCAGCAGCCTGTTTGGTCAGCCGGTGCTGTCGGTTACCAAGTGGGCTTTTCCGTTTGTGTTGATGATGCTGGTGGGGCTGGTGCTGCTCATGATCTGGCCACAACTGATTCTCACCCTGCCCAGCCTGTATGGGAGCAAGGGGACGTAGTGGTCATTGCTCTGAGGTTATTTGTAGCCCCGGCGTCTCGCCGGGAGAATGAAAACCGCCGCAGGCGGCACAAAACAGTGGTTCTTCAGGGAAATAAGAAAAAAAGGCAAAAAGGTGCGCGCCTCTGGCGCGGCAAATACTCCCGGCGAGACGCCGGGGCTACGTTAGAAAATCCCTGCAATTTCGCCACTTTTTTCACAAACCTGACAGCAGGGGATGTAGTGGTTTTGGGGATGAAAGCACTGTGCGGTTTGCAGCGAAACGGAGATGCAACAGTCATCGGATTGTTGAGAAAGTCCGTCGTGGACTTTCTCAACCCATTTTGCTCAGGCAGGGCCATCGCAAAATGGCGCTTTTATTGGGGTTTTTCAACCCCCAATAAGCGTAAAATCCGTCCGTGGATTTTGCAGGGTGTCTATCAACACCCTGTTAAACTGTTGTCGTTTCAGGTGTCTGCGGCATGACCATCAAAGTCAAACTCTGGGTGTCCTATCTGGCCATTGTGGGCCTGCTGCTCACCAGCGCCGTGGTGGTGTGGATGCAGGTGTCGGGAATTCGCCGCCAGATGGACCTGATGAAGCGGGTGAATGAAATCGGTCTGAACTATTCCGGCATTTTTGCCCTCATCCAGTTGCACATGGTTAGCACGGATGAACACCAACGCAAAAACATAGAAAAGAAAATTGGTGAGAAGGACGACGCCAGGGTCATTCTCTTCAAGGCACTTAAAGTGGAATTGTCGAAAGAGAGTTTTGACCTCCTGAAAAAATCCGAAAAAGACCGCTACACCAACGAAAAGGAACTCGTTCGCCTGATGAAGGAAGTGCAGAAGGGCGGCTGGGAAGATTCCGAATCCTTGCAAAAAGAGTTCATCAAGGCGCAAAAGTTCCAGAACACCGCCCTGGCCAAAACCAACGAACTGACCAAACGCACCGATGCACAGATTCGTGAACAACTCACCGAAACAGTGACCCTGCTCATGTCGGTGTTGGGGATTGTGGTGCTGATGGTGCTGGTGGTGAGCGCCCTGGTGCCCCGCAGCATCATCCGGCCCATTTACCGGCTGGTGGGCCACACCGAGCGCGTGGCCCAGGGCGACCTGAGCGGCCAACTCGACAAACCCAGCCGCGATGAAATCGGTCGCCTCATGCGCTCATTCGGCCAGATGATCACCAGCCTGCGGGGTTTGGTGAGCAACATCACCGGCGCCAGCGACAAACTCTCCAACCTTTCCGTGGAGCTGGCCCAGGGCAGTGAAGAAACCAAGCGCGGGGCCGAACAGATCATGCTGGCCATTGAAGAAGTCACCACCTCCAGCGAGAAACAGAATCTGGCGGTCACCAAGTCCAGCGAAACCCTGCTGGAGTTCAGCACCCTGATTCAGGGGGCGGCCAAAGAGGCCGAGGCGGCGCTGGAGGTTTCCATGGAGACCCGTCAGGTGGCGCAGGAGGGCCGGCAGGTGGTGGCCACCGCAGAGCGCAAGATGAATGAAATCCGGCGCATTGTGGAAAACAGCGCCGCCGCCATCAAAAACCTGGGCGAACGCGGCAACCAGATCACCGAAATCACCCGCCTCATCGGCCTGATCACCGAGCAGACCGACCTGCTGGCGCTGAACGCCGCCGTGGAAGCCGCCCGCGCTGGTGAGCAGGGCAGGGGGTTTGACGTGGTGGCCACCGAGGTGCGCAAACTGGCCGAGCGCAGCGCCAACGCGGCCCTTGAAATCAGCAAGCTGATCGAACTGACCCAGAAGGAAATCAGCGAGGCCATTCACTGGATGCAGGAAGGCACCGTGAGCGTGGTGGAAGGCAGCGGGGCCATGCGCAAAACCGGCGAGAGCTTCCAGCAGATTTCTGAATTCGTGGACAAAACCGTGGATCAGATCAACGTCATCAGCCGCACCACCCGCGACAAAATCGCCACCAGCGACGAAATCATCCGGGTCATCAGTCAGGTGGCCGAGGCCAGCGAAAGCAACATGGCGGTGGTGCAGGAGGTCTACGCCACCACCAGCGAGCAGATCCACGCCGTCAAAAGCATGCTCGATCACATTCAGACCGTGAACGTGCTCACCGAGGCGCTCAAGGCTGAAATCGTCAAGTTCAGGCTTTGATTCCCCGTTCCCAAGTCCATTTCCATTTCTGATTCCGGCAGGTGACCCATGCGTAAAAAGATGACCGGTCCTGTTTTTCGCCCATTGCCCTCTGGCCTGTTGGCCGGTGTGGTGCTGGCGGGGGCGTTGATGCTGGCCGGGTGCCAAAAGGCTGAGCCGCCCCCCGCTGCGCCAGCCAAGCCGGGCCTGCTGCTGCCCAAGTGGTCCAAACCCCTGCCGCTTTACAGCGGGCTGAAACCTTTTGACAGTTTGAACGCAGCCATGGATATGGATGGCGGCATGCATGTGGCGCTGGGGGCAGAGGGCAAGGTGGAATTGCTGCATGTGGAACTGCCCACCGGCGAAGACGCCAAAGCCGAAGACACCAAGGTTTTTCGCCAGGAGTTCACCGGCAAAAATCCTTCGGTCGTGTTCACCAACAACCCGGCGGACATTGGGGATTACCGCTTGTTCCTGGCCCTGGTGGAGAGCGGCGAACTGGTGGTGCGGGTGCTCAAGTTCCCGCCTTTTGATGCGGCGGATGATCAAAAAGGGAAATATCCGGTGGAGGCCACGCACCACCTTGGCCCCGTGGCGGCCTATAGCCTGCACGGCGGGTTGAGTCAGGAGGGGCACATCGCCGCTTTGGCCGCCACCGACGGAAAAACCGTGTCGTTGTTCAACCTGTCGCCCAAAGGGGTGGAGAAAGGCCCCGTGCTGAGTACCAGCGCGCCGGTGCAGGACGTGTTTGTGTCGCAGGACGCCGAAACCGGCATTCACTTGGCCTATAACGCGGGTGAGGGTGAAAAGCAGCAGGCGTTTTATCAGAGTTTCGCCAAGGGGTGGGTGAGTAAAGAAAAACTCCTCAGCATCGCCGAATTCCCCATTGCGTCCTTTCTCTTCAGCCAGTCCAGCCAAGTGCATTTTGGCAGTGTGCGCGATGACGAAAAGCTGGCTTATTTCTCCATGCTGAACGACTGGCTGGACACGGAGATCCGTGGGCTTTCGCTGGGCATTGATGAAATGGCCCTGGAGCGCACGCTGAATTACGAGGGCGCGGGAGACGCCTGCGCCGCCAAGGCGCGCACCGACAACTCGCCGTTTTTTGGCCACCTCATGTGGCTGGACGGCTGCGGCGGCAAGGAGCGGGGCCTGGGATATGCCAAGGTGGACCTGAAAGAGGAGCGGTTCATTGTGGGCCAGAGTTATCTGGCCAAAGGGCCGGGGCTGGTTTATGACTTCGCTTTTGACGGAGACAACTATCTCAACCTGTTTTATGTCACGGTGAGCAAGGGCCATTACATGCTCTTTCACCAGACCTATGCCAATCAGGACCGCCTGCCCAAACAGAAGGACGCCAAGGAAGATGAGTCGTAGTCCATTTTGCATAGGTCTAGACACTCCTACATCGTTCCCTCTCCCCTATGGGGAGCGGGTGGTGCGTAGCACCGGGTGAGGGGGG
>CAYJOG010000150.1:2480-6950 GCA_964371695.1 uncultured bacterium | reverse complement strand
CGCCCCCCCCGCCCGCGCGTTTTGTGTCGGACCCCTATGGCCGGGTGCTGGCCCAGGCGGGGGAAGACCGCGAGGAAGTGCTGGTGGTGGACGTGGACCTGGACCACGTGGGCGCGGCCCGGCGCGAGTGGCCCTTTCTGCGGGACAGGCGCATTGACAGTTACGGCGGCATCACCCGGCGGTTTGACGACGAGGTTTAACCGTGACGCAAGCCACCCCCAAAAGCCTGGGTTTTTCCATGCCCGCCGAGTGGTCTGTCCACGAGGCCACGTGGCTGTCGTGGCCCCACAACCGCGAAACCTGGCCCCACGATTTTGCAGATGTCGAGGCCGTGTGGTGTGAGATGACGGCGGTATTGAGCGAGGTGGAAAAAGTCCGCATCAACGTGCTGGACGATGACCACGCCCGGCATGTGCTGGGTTTGCTGAACAGCAGCGGGCAGGTAAACCTGGCCAATGTCGATATTTTTTCCATTCCCACCAACGACAGTTGGGTGCGCGATCACGGCCCGGTTTTTCTCACCGGCCCCCAGGGCGTGGCGGTGGTGGATTTTGGCTACAACGCCTGGGGCGGGAAATATCCCCCTTTCGAGGACGACAACGCCGTGCCCCGCCGCGTGGCCCAGGCGCTGGGCTTGCCCCGTTTTGAAGCGGACATGATTCTGGAAGGGGGCAGCATAGAGGTGGACGGCCAGGGGCTGGTGCTGGTGACCGAAAGCTGCCTGCTAGCCCCCACCCGGAACCCCCATCTGGGACGTGGGCAGATTGAGCAGCGCCTGAAGGATTTCCTGGGTGTGAAAAAAGTGTTGTGGTTGCCCGGCGGCGACGTGACCGGAGACGACACCGACGGCCACATCGACAACCTGGCCCGTTTCACCCCCATGGGGCCGGTGGTGGCGGCGTTTTGCCAGAACCCGCAGGATGAAAACCACGCCGTGCTGGCCAAAAACTTTAGCGCCCTGCAGCAACTGACCAACCAGCAGGGCAGGCCCTTTGACGTGGTGGCGCTGCCCATGCCCGCGCCGGTGGTGCAATACGATCTGCGCCTGCCCGCCAGTTATGTGAATTATCTGGTGGCAAACGGCGTGGTGCTGCTGCCCGTGTTTGGTGTGCCAGAGGACGACGCGGCGGTGGGTATTCTCTCGGAGCTTTTTCCCGCCCACCGGGTGGTCCCCATTTTTGCCCGCGCCATGATCTGGGGCCAGGGGGCCATTCATTGCAGCACACAACAGCAGCCTATAAAACTTGTCTCATAAATCCCTCCATGGATTTATTCGACCGCCGTGGCCGGGGCTTTGCCCCTGAAGGCGTTGGGTTTAAAAAGTCCACGACGGACTTTATATACAGGCTCATCGGCATTTTATGAGATGGGTTCTGGCGCCGGATGCTAGGATGACGCCGTGACCCTTGCTGGTGATGAACTCGATGACAGCCTGTTGCTGGCGCCAGAAAACTTTTCGTTTTTCTTCACCATGAGCGCCGACGAAATGGAAGCGCTGATTCCGTTGTTCGAGCGCGTGGCGCTGCCCGCCGGTCAAACCATTCTGGAGGCGGACGGCGCGGGTGACGGGTTGTTTCTGGTGGCGAGCGGCTTGGCCCGCATGCACCACAGCTTGGTGGTGCATCCGCGTCAGGCCAAGACCCTGGCCATTTTACAGCCGGGTGATTTTTTTGGCGAAACCAATCTGGTGGACGAGAGCCCCAATCCGTTCTCTGTCACCAGCATGGCCGACATGGTGCTCTATCACCTGCCCAAAAAGGACTTTCTGGGTTTTCTCAAGGATCGCCCCACACTGGTGCTGAATCTGATGAAAACCCTGTTTCAGCGGGGCAGCGAGGGCATCCGCCGCATCAACCTGGAACTGGCCCTGGAATATGAAGTGGGACGCATTCTGAGCCAGTCGCTGCCCCTGAAGGAAATGGTGGTCCGCCTGCTCAAGCAGATGGTGTTGAGTCTGGAGGTGGACGCCGCCGTGATGCTTTACACCAACGCCGCCACGGGGGCCTATGAGGTGATCGGCGCGCTGGGCGAAAAAGCCGACAAAACCTGGGCCATTCATTTCAACCCCCATTTCCCGGCGCTGGTGTCGGTCAAACACGTGGGGCACCCGGTGGTGTACGAACCCGCCATGCCAGAAGGCCAGGACACCCCCCCTTCCGGTGCGCCCATGCCGGGGCTGGAAACACACCACCTGCTACTCAGCCCACTGCTGGAGGGCGACCGCATGGACGGCGTGATTGTGCTGATGGATCCCAGAGACGGAAAACCCTTTGGCCACTTTGAGCAGATGGTGATGGACGACCTGTGCAACGTGCTTTCCAGCGCCATCGGCATTGCCCGCCAGCGAGATCTCAGCCGCGCCAGGGAGCGTCTGTCACAAAAACGTTTTCGGTGAGGGCGGGTAACCCTTTGAGCAAATCCGGGGTGTCGAAGGCTGAAGGTTGGAGGCAGAAAGAATTTGGAAGTTGGTGAAAGAAAAAGCCCCCCCCTTGCACCCCGCCGTCATTCCCCCGAAAGCGGCAGTCCAGTTGGAACAAAAGACAGAATGTTTGGTTGTTTTTTAGAGCGTTTTCGGAGGTGATGGATCAGACATCTGAAGCTGACACGGGGCAATGTCTACCCCCTCTCCCCTTGAGGGAGAGGCGAACGACCGCCCCGCTTTTTGCTCCACCATTTCCGAAAACGCTCTAAATAACACGGCGTAGGCGCGGTGTCGCTATCACCTTTGCTCGGCCAGATGCCCCGATGGGCATCTGGAAAGATTCCTCGCAAACTACCGCGCTTATTCAAACGGCGACGGGAAAATCGCCGCTACACCAGTTTCGTATTCCCGGCAAACTCTTCATGCCTCCGGGCTGTTATTTCTTCGCCAGCTTCTGCGGCGGGTGATGACTGACGGGCCGAATGGGCAACCACCGCCGAAGATGCACCGCGCCACCGGCAATACCGCAACAGGCGGCGAAAACTTCCACGCCCGATTTTATCGCCTCGCGCAGCAACACGCCGTAGGCCGGGTCATAACCCTCTGCCGGGGCCATGGCGGCAACGTCATCACGCTGCACCAGAAACAGCAGCACCGCCCGGTGGCCCTGCCGCACCATGGCCATGAGTTCGCGCAGGTGCTTTTGCCCCCGTTCGGTCACGGCGTCGGGGAACTGCGCTTCGTCTTCAATGCGCAGGGTCACGTTTTTCACCTCGACATAAACCTGTTTTCCCTGCGGGTCGGTGAGCAAAAAATCAATGCGGCTGTTTTCTTCGCCATAGGGCACTTCGCGGCGCAGGCCCGTGCTTTTTTCCAGTCCCGGCAAGGCGTCCCCCAGCAATATTTCCTGGGCCATGGTGTTGGCCAAGGCGGTGTTCACACCCACCCAGCAGCCGTCCACCTCCACCGCCTGCCACACATATTTCAGTTTTTTGGCGGCTTCCTGCCTGTCGGTAAACAGCACCGGCGCACCGGCGGGCAGGCACCCCGCCAGCGATCCGGTGTTGGGGCAATGGGCCGTGGCGGCTTCACCACTGTTAAGCGTGGCGTGAAGAAAAAACCGTTTCTCGCGCCCAACCAGCGTGGCGTTGACCAAAGGCAACGGCAGCGACAGCGATACGTTTTTTTTAACCTGCGCCGGTGCAGGATTTTCTGTTTTTGGCGGTGTCAGACTTCCACCACCATGCCTTCTCTGGCGATGAAAGCTTCAAACCCCAGCCCGTCGGCCTTGACCTTGTTCTGCCAAAGTTGGTCCAGAACGCCCATTTCGTCATCGTTGCGCATGGGTTCGTGGTGAAAATAAACCAAGCGCTTGACCTCGGCCTTGCGGGCCAGTTCGGTGCAGTATTCAAACGTGGCGTGCCCCCAACCGATGCGGTTGGGATACTCCGCTTCGGTGTACTGGCTGTCATGCACCAGCAGGTCCGCGCCACGGGCAAACTCCACAAAACGGTCGTTCAGTTCATCGCAGTATTCCTGGATTTCCTCATCCGTCGGCTCACCGAACAGATTGGGCATTTCCGGAGAAGCCTTGAGACTGTACGGCTCACAGTCATAAATCGTGACGATGGACTTGCCGCCGTATTCAAAGCGATAACCCAGGCACAGGATGCTGTGGTGCGTATACATGGTTTTCACCGTCACGCCGTCAATCACCCGTTCGCCTTCGGTGAGTTCGCTGAAGGTGAAATCCGCCCCCAACTGGTGCATCTGAATGGGAAAAAAACTGAAGGACATCTGTTTGTAAAGGATGTCGCGCAGTGATTCACCGGGGCTGGCGGGCCCATAAAAATGCACCTGATTGCCCTTGATGAAACAGGGCACGAAAAAGGGAATGCCGTTGATGTGATCGGAATGGGTGTGGGTGAGAAAAATGTGCTTGGAAAGCGGCACGGTTTTGGCCAGCACCAAGCCCAGTTCCCGCAGGCCGGTGCCGCAGTCCACGATAAACGACAGGTTGTCCTCCACAATCACTTCAAGGCATGAGG
>CAYJOG010000150.1:0-2470 GCA_964371695.1 uncultured bacterium | reverse complement strand
CCATAAACCACTGTCTGTGGTCCCGGCACAGCAATGGACCCACGGACTCCCCAGAATTTCAATTTCATTTTGGCCTCCTGCGCCTGAATGGGTGAACGGGCGCTGTGAACTGGAAAGCCACAAGTTTACACCTTTCGCCAAAAAGCCAGCGGAATGGAAAAACCGGCGGCATGACGGCCATCACGTGGGACACGGGCCTCCGCAACCGTCGCCAAAACTGATACACTCGGCCTGTTTATTTCACCCGGAAGTTGCGATGCCACTCAAGGACCATTGGGAAAATGTTTACGCCACCAAACCAGCCCAGTCCGTGAGTTGGTATCAGCCCAGGGCGGCGCTTTCCCTGTCACTGATCGACAGCCTCGCCCATGAAAAGAGCGCTTGCCTGATTGACGTGGGCGGAGGAGCCTCCACGCTGGTGGACGACCTGCTGGTGCAGGGACATGTGGCCGTGACCATTCTGGACCTCTCCCAGGCGGCGTTGGATCTGACAAAAAAACGGCTGGGACAGGCCGCCGCCCAGGTTCAATGGATTCAGGGCAACATCACCACGGCAACCCTGCCGCAGCATGGTTTTGACATCTGGCACGACCGGGCGGTGTTTCATTTTCTCACCACGCCAGAAGAACGACGGGCCTATGTGGCGCAGGTCAACCATGCCCTGAAACCGGGCGGGTGGCTGATTGTGGCGACGTTTAGCCTCGATGGGCCGGAAAAATGCAGCGGCCTGCCGGTGGTGCGTTATTCCCCGCAGACCCTGCACAGGGAATTGGGCGAGGGGTTCCGGCTTAAAAACCACACCAGCGAAGAACACCTCACCCCCGCCGGAAAAGTGCAGCATTTTACCTATTGCCTGTTCCAGAAGGGCGGCGCGATGCCAACTCCGGGTAACAGTAATTGAGCTTGGCATAAAATATCGTCCTTGTTCCTCTATGTTCATCCCCAGTGTCACGATGGCCGCCACGAGCACGTGGTGCCCGCCGGACTGGTGGCCCATATGAACGCCCTGGACCTGCCCAAACTAGGCCGTTATGGCGGTGAACTGACCCCGGAGGACATCGCCACCGCCCGGGTGCTGGCCCTGGACGCCCACTGGTATCTTGGTCTGGCGGCCATCAAGGGGCTGGTGCGGGACGCGAAAAAAATCAACCCGGCCTTGCGGGTGATGGTGGGAGGCTACACCGCTTCTGCTTTTCCCCGCGCTTTTTTGCGCAGCCACCCCCAGGTGGACGTGTTGTTGCGGGGACACGCCGAGCACACCTTTGGCCCGGTGGCGCGGGCGCTGTTTGAGGGCAAGGCCCCACCCCTGCTGCCCGGCGTGTGGCGGCAAGGGGGGCGAGACGCGGGCCACGGCGCGCCGCCGGACCCGGCGGACAACCTGCCGGGCCGCAGCATAAACCTGTCCTGGTTTCCGACGCTGCATCAGCGCACCCAACAGGCCCACGACACCCTCGACCCCGCCACCGAACACTTTGACCACCACTTCCCCTACTTCCCCGTCATCAGGGGCTGCCGGTTTTCCTGCGGTTATTGTTATGGGCGTTTTCAGGAGGGTGTGTTTGGCGAAAAAGGCCCCTGGCGGCGGCAGGCCGCCCACTTGGCCCAGGCCACGCAGGAACTGGTGCGGCAGGGCCGCCGGTTTGTCACCATGGTGGGCGACTTTCTGCATTTCGCTCCGGCGTGGTTCGTGAAGGAGGCTTTTCCTGAAAAACTACCCCTGGGCCTGCACCTGGTGTGCTGCAACATTCCGCCGATGAAAGCCCTGGAGCCGTTGCTGGAGAAACTCTCTTTCGTGCGGTTCGAGTTCACCAACCCCGCCGACCAGCAAAGCCACTTCGAGTTCAACCCCCATTTTGACCTGGACAAAAAAAATGCCCAGTCCCTGGCCACGCTGGCGGCGCTGAACGAACGGCCAGATTCGGACGTGCTGTTTTCGCTCCTGGACCAAAGCGACAAACGCCTGGCGCAGCAGATTGAGCAGAAGGGCCTGAGACGGATTCAGGTGGTGGACAACAGCGAGTGGGCCGCGCCCTTTCCCGACACGCGGGACATGACACCCACCGAGGAACCCCGGCGGTTTGGCGGGTGGTTCGCCAACAGCCAGCGGTTCCAGTGGGGGCGCGTGCTGCAAAACCTGGGCTTGCCGGAGCACGTGCTGGAAGGGCCGGTGATGGCGCGCTGGCAGGCGCGGGCGAGATTTTTCGCCGTGGTGCAGGGGGGGCCGTTCTGCTTTCGCCTGAGCGCCCTTGATCAGAACCAGCCCTGGCTTTGGCCGGTCACCCCCCGCACCATCGGGGGCGTCTTGCTCAAACGGCGCGACACAGTGGGTGTCCTGGCCCTTGAAGCGGTTGAAGAAAAATCGCCCTGCCCCATCGCCCGAAACTGGGTGTTGTCACTGGAAGGCCCCTTTGTCTCCCCCGCCCCACCCCGCTGGTGGTTTTCACTGCCCGGCCCCGTGGCGACGCAGTCC
>CAYJOG010000149.1:0-6952 GCA_964371695.1 uncultured bacterium | reverse complement strand
GACTGGCACCACCCTTTGTCTACGTCAAATGTGAATTTGCTCTAGCATCCGGTTTTCGCCGCCCGGTCGCCAAACAACACCGACCCCAGGCGCACCATGGTGCTGCCCGCCTCGATGGCTTCGCGGAAATCCTCACTCATGCCCATGCTGAGGGTGTCGAAGTTCTCGCCGTGGTGCGGGGCGAGGAAGTCAAACAACTCCCGCGCCCGGTGATAACTCTCGCACCGGTGCGTTATGCTGGCCCGCTCCGTCATCACCATCAGGCCCTTCAGGCGCAGGCGGGGTTGGGTTTCGATGAAGCCGCACAGGCTGGGGGCAAGGCCGGGCGGCACGCCGCTTTTGCCGGGGTCTTCGTCCACGTTCACCTGCACCAGCACCTCCTGGGTCACGCCCCGTTTGGTGCAGATGCGCTCCAGGTGTTCCGCCAGGTCTTCGTCGTCCACCGTCTGTATCAGGCTGGCGGCCCCCACCACCGTGCGGGCCTTGTTGCGCTGCAAGTGGCCGATGAAATGCCACGCCACCGGCAGGTGATCAAAACTGGTCGCTTTGCGCAAAAAATCCTGGGCGTAGTTCTCGCCAAAAATCTTCACGCCCGCTTCCACCGCCATGTTCAGTCGTTCGTCCCAGATGGTTTTGGTGGCGGCCACCACGTCCACCTGCTGGCTGGTTTTCAGCGACAGCAACTGCACCTGACGCAGCACGGCCGTCATGCTCGCCACGGAAACCTCTTTGGCGGTTTCGCCCATGTCAGCCCTTCTGCTGGGCCGTCACAAACCCCGGCACGGCGTCAAAAACAAGCGTTTCCTGGCCACCGGTTTGCAGGTTCTTGAGGGCCACCGCGCCGGTGGCCAGTTCGTTGTCTCCCAGCAGGGCGGCAAACCGCCCGCCGTCGCGGTCGGCCCATTTCATGAGGGCCTTCAGGGATTTGTCCTCGAACACCACACTTACCGAAAGCCCCGCGCTGCGCCACTGACGGGCCAGTGCCAGGGCGCGCCCACGGGCGGCTTCTCCCAGCGGCAGAATGGACACATCCACTTTGGGCGGCGGCAGTGTTTGGGCCAGCAGCGCCAGTCGCTCCACACCGGCGGCGAAACCCAGGGCGGGCACCGGCGGGCCACCCAGGTCTTTCACCAGCATGTCATATCGCCCGCCGCCCACCAGCGTGCCTGCCTGCGCGCCGGTGGCCTGGGGGGCCACCACCTCAAACACCGTGCGGCTGTAAAAATCCAGCCCCCGCACCAGGGCGGGCGCGGGCGTGACGGAAATGCCCGCCTCTGCGAGCAGCCCCAGCACGGTTTCGTGGTGCTCGCGGGCGGGTCCGGCGAGGTGTTCGTCCAGGCGGGGGGCGCGGGCCAAAAGTTCCTGGCAGCGGGGGTTTTTGCAGTCCCACACCCGCAGGGGATTTTTCACCCGGCGGTGGGCGCAGTCGTTGCACCATCCGGGGGCGGCATCCATAAAAGCGGTGAAGGCGGCCATGTAATGTTCGCGGCTGTCGTCGCCGGGGTCGCCCAGGTTGTTGATGAGCACGGTGGGGTGTTCCACACCCGCCAGCCGCGCCACGGCCACGGCAAGCTCGATCACCTCGGCGTCATAGTGCGGCCCGTGGCCGCCGAAACACTCAATGCCCACCTGATGAAACTGCCGCAGCCGCCCGGCCTGGGGGCGCTCGCGGCGGAACATGGGCTGGGCGTAGCACCAGCGGGTGATGGGGCGCTTTTGCGGCTCATGGCGTTGCAGATAAGCGCGCACCACGGGGGCCGTGCCTTCGGGGCGCAGGGCCATCGTGTCCTTGTCCGGCTCGGCGGGGTTTTCGGGGAACAGGTACATCTCCTTGTTCACGATGTCGCTGGCGGCCCCCACGGCGCGGTGAAAAAGCTCCACCGCCTCGAACATGGGGGTCTGGATTTCGAAATAACCGTGCTGGCGAAACAGGTCCATGCACGCTTGCTGCAACTGGCGCAACAGGCCCAGGGTTTCGTCTTCAAACAGATCATGGGTTCCGCGTGGAACCTGGGGCAGTGTCATGGCGTTGACCCGGCAGGAAGGGCTGGGGTGACCTGCGCAGACGCGGCGGCAGAACCGGTTTGGGGATTATCGGGAACGGACCTTCGTTTCATAAGCCTTGCTTTCAGGCGGTATCACTCAAGACCAACGCTTGGGGGCGGATGATGGGACTCGAACCCACGACCCCTGGAACCACAATCCAGTGCTCTAACCACCTGAGCTACACCCGCCATCTTTAAGACTAGAAGAGGATAGGCACTGCGGCAGGTGGTGTCAAAAAAGGGCGGGGGGGATGAAAGAAGGAAGCAGGAAGGTGGGAAAATGGATCGTCGTTCCCTTCTCCCCTTTACGGGGAGAAGGTGGCCGCAGGTCGGATAATGGGCGCGGGTGGTCTTTTGGGGATGCGGCAGCATATTGATGCTGCCGGGCGCGCCCAGCGGCGCGAACTAGTAGGGCGGGCGTCTCGCCTGCCTGAGCGCGAAGCGCGAAACAGCCGGAGTTCAAATAAAAAGCACAAACCTCTGTTTGGTTTTTTGCTTTCTGTTAAACCCCTCACCCGGTTTCTGCCTGCGCTGCGCTACGGCAGAAACCACCCTCTCCCCTTTACGGGGAGAGGGGAATAAGGTGGTTTTTGTTTTGATCTGGATTCCCGCTTCCTGCTCCCAACTCCCACACTTACCGCGTGCGGAAGACGTAATCGGGATACAGGATTTCCACCACGGACTTCACCTCTTTGCCGCCGGGCGGCAGAGAGATTTTCACCGTCACGCCGCCGGTGTGGGCTTTTTCCACCTCGGCGGGGTGGGTGCTGCTGAGCACCTTCAGGCCGGTGTGATAACTGGCCGGAATGGTGACCCACACCTCGGTGGCTTCCTCTTTGAAGTTTTTGAGTTCCAGGCGGTATTTCTGATAGCGGTCGGCCCGCACCGTCATGGCATCCGGCTCGGTGCGGCTGTAACGGGCCTTGGTGATGTTGCGCTCCTTGTCTTCATCCAGAAACCACTTCACACGGATGTCCTTGCCGGTGCTGATGCGCACCTCGGCGGTTTCGCCGTGGGCCAGCGGCGCCAGCCGGTCTTCTCCGGTAAACGCCTGCGACCCCTGTTTGTCGAGCTGGAACAGCCGCAGCTTGCCCGTGGGCAACACCTCTTTGGCGGGGTTGATGGCCTCGTCGTTTTTCACCAGATACAAAAGCTCCGGGCTGATGGGCTGGGGCGCGCCGCCCACCCAGGGCATGGGATAAAGCGTGAGGCGATAGCGCTTGTTCAGCTTCTGGCCCGCCGGTGTCTGGCGGCTCACCTTGCGGCCTTCGGGATAATCCAGTCGGCCGGTGTAATCCAGGCCGCCGCCCAGGTTCACGGCCACGTTTTCAAACCGCTCGCCGCTGCGGTTGAACACCGTGCCTTCGCGCTCCAGTTGCCACGTTTTGCCGTCGTTCTCCACCACGCCGGTAAAACTGTTGTCCAGCTCCAGCGCCGAGAGCAGGTAACTCACACGAAACGTGGCCACCGTGTCTTCATCGGCATAAATCTCCGCCAGCACCGCGCCGCTTTCGCCGGGGGGATAGGTGAGGCCGATGAGCCGCACGCTGTCCTGGTGATCCAGCGGCGTGAGGATGAGACTGCCGTCGTCAATGCTCACGTTTTTCCAACTGAAGCTCACCAGATTGGTGCCCTTGAGAAGGCCCACGGTGCGTTTTTCGTTGACGAGGTGATAACCGTTGGTGCTGAGTTGCAGCGTGGCGTTTTCACGCACCGGCGCGGGTGTGAGCGCCGTGCGGGCCTGGGCGGCGAGTGGCGAAGCCAGGGCGGCGGCGGCCAGGGCGGCCCCCAGAAAACGGCGGTTGGAAGATTGGTTGTTCATGGTTTATTTCCCCTCTTTTTCGGCCAGGGTGCCCCTGGGCGTGGCCACGGTGTAGGTGAGCGTTTTTTTGCCCCGTGCAGGCACGGTGATTTTGTAGAGCAGCGTGCGCACGTCTTCTTTGACAGCGCCGCCGAGCGTGGTTTTGAAACCGTTGTCGTGATATTGCCGCATTTCAAAATGGGCCTCAGACCCCGCGCCGTTGATGAGGGCGACTTCGTATTTCGCCACGTCGCGCCAGCCGGTGATGCGCCCCAGGTCGTCTTTTTCGATGTCGTCTTTCCACACGTTTTTCACCAGCCCCTTGCAGACCACGCCGGGTGTGCGGCCCAGGGGGGTTTCGGCTTCTTCGCCCTTGGGGGTATAGGGCATGTCGCCCCGGCCTTCATAGGTCAACCCCGCGCTGGTGCTGCGGAAAAGCTGCAACACGCCTTCGGGCAATGGCTGCGCGCCCAGCTTGTTGTCTTCGGTGTTATGAAACGACAACACACGCTCGGCGGGGGTGAATTCGCCGGGTGTGCAGCGATACACGTCGCGCACGGAAATGCCTTCGTTTTTGAAGGCCCTCATGCGCCGCGCCCCGCCGTGGGGCACGCTTTCGGTGCCCTCGATGCTGTAAAGGTGCAACTCGCTCAGGCTCTCGCGTTCCACATTTTTTTCGCGGGATGCGGACTTGGCATAAGACCCTCCCGTGGATGCGCCATCAAAGGCTTCGGTCGCGGCCATGGGCATGGCTTCGTCGGCTTCTTCTTCCATGTCATACAACACGCCCTTGGCGGCGTCGCGCCGACCATAACCCTCGGCCTCCTGCTGAAACCGCTCTGCCAGTTCGCGGATGCGCTCCACCAGCCGCACCTGACCCACCACCAGGCGGAAGTGCGTGCCGGTGTAATCTTCGCCGCTCTGGTTGTTCACCTTCACCCAGGTCTCCAGCCGCACCTTGCCGGGGGCGGTGAGAATGGCCACGTGATCGGCCCGCCAGCTCAGGCCGCTGGTGAAGTATTGCAGCGTGAGCGCCCCGGCCACCTGCTTGATGGCGTTGAACCGCCACACCAGCGACTGGCCTTCGTTCAGCGGATAGGTGGTGTCTTTGAGCGTGACGCCCGCCGGGGCGAAGGGGCGCAGCGAGGTGGGGTCGATGAGTGTGCCCGCCCATTCATAACGCAGGTCGTTCGGCCCCTGTCGCATCACCACGCGGCGGGTGTCGCGCACCAGCGTGAGGTCTTCGCTGTTGTAGATGCTCACGGCCACCTTTTCGCGTTCGGCGATGGTGACAAACCCCACAAACGCCGCCGCACTGGCGCACAGGCCCAGGGCGCTGAGGCCCACCGGCAGCGCCCAGCGGCGAACCGGTGCTCTGGTTGATTTTTGTTTGAACGGCATTGGGTCTCCTTGAGATTTTGTGCGTGGCGCAGGCGTCCCCGCCTGTGTCCAACAAAAAACTTTTTTCTTTTCAGACAGGCAAGATGCCTGCCCCACCAAAAAAATTTTCAGCTTCCGACTTCCCTCTTCAAACTTTCTTACTTTTTTCTATTCCTCTGCCAGCACACCTTGGCGCTCGCGCACTTCATAAGTCACCGATTTTTTCTGCCGGGCGCTGAGGCTGGTTTTATAAAGCAGCGTGTCCATGTCTTCTTTGTTCGCGCCGGTGAGGTTGAAAGAGAAGGGGGCCGAAAAATGCTGGCGCACCTCAAAGGCGGCGGTCTGTCCCGCGCCGTTCAGCAGTGTCAGTTCGATTTTCCGCACATCTTCCCAGCCGATGATGCGCCCCAGGATGTCTTTTTTGATCTTGTCTTTCCACGTGTTTTTGGTGATGGCCCGGCAGGCCACGCCCGGTGTGTAGCCCAAGGGTGTTTCGGCTTTTTCGCCCATGGGGGTATAGGGCAGGTTGCCCCGGCCTTCATAGGTCAGCCCGCCGCTGGTGCTGCGGAAAAGCTGCAACATCCCTTCGGGCAATGGCTGCACACCCAGGTGGTTGTCTTTTTTATTCTCGAAGGTGAGCACCCGCTGGGCGGCGGTGTCTTCATCCGGGTCCACGCAGCGGTAGGTGTCAATCACCTTGATGCTGGGCACGTCAAACGCCCTCATGCGCCGCGCCCCGCCGGTGGGCACACTCTCGGTGCCTTCAATGCGGTAAACGTGCAACTCGCTGAGGGATTCGCGTGTGACCTCTTTGGGTTTTTCCGCACCGTTGCGGGCATAACTGTGGCCGTTGGCCATGCGGGGGGCGGATTTCTCCTTGCGATCCATGGACTTCATCAGGTCCATGTATTCGCCTGCGCCGGGAGACGGCGCGGGCACGGCCTCTGGGGGCCGGGGTTTGAAGCGGTAGGCCAGCTCGCGGATGGTTTCAATCAGCCGCACCTCGCCCACCACCAGCGAAAATGCCGTGGTGTCGAAGTCTTCGCCGGTGTGGTTGTTCACCTTCACCCAGGTTTCCAGGCGAGCTGTGCCAGGGCCGGTGAGCACGGCGACATGATCAGCCCGCCAGCTCAGGCCGCTGGTGAAATACTGCACCGCCAGCTTGCCCGCCACCTGGCGCGGACTGTCAAAGTTCCACACCAGAGACTCCCCTTCGTTCAGCGGATAGGTGGTGTTTTTCAGGCGCACGCCGGGGGGCGCAAAAGGCATGAGCGAGGTGGGGTCGATGAGCGTGTTGGCCCATTCATAACGCAAGCTGTTTTCACCCTGTTTGAACACCACACGGCGGGTGTCGCGCACCAGCGTGAGGTCGGCGGCGTTATACACCAGGGCGCTGACTTTTTCGCGGGGCGCAATCGTCACAAAACCGACAAACGCCAGAGCAGGCGTGGCCGCCGCTGCCGCCATGGCAGCCCAAAGAAAGAGCCGTGGCGATGCCTGCCCCCCGCCCCACCGACGGGGCAGCCACAAACCTTTGTTCATCACGCGTTCATCAGGAGGCACGCACAGAGTGTGGCAAAAACCCCCTTCAGCCACAAGACGTGTTTCTGAAATTTTTTCGGAACACCAAAAGACAATGTTTTGAACGATGCGCCAAGTTTGCCCCCCTGGCGTCATTCCCGCGAAAGCGGGAATCCAGTTGAAACAAAAACACAAAAACCATTTT
>CAYJOG010000148.1:0-6989 GCA_964371695.1 uncultured bacterium | reverse complement strand
ATTTGTACCAGTTGGTGGAGAGGTCTCCCCGCAGGCCATCGCTGGCACCGCCATATTGCCGGTCGTTCAGATTGATGCGCAGGTCATACCCCACCCCCAGGCGCTTGAGGTGCTGCGCCCGAAGCCCCCAGCGCAGGCTGGTGTTGCGCAGGCCAGAGGCGTTGTCCCAGGTGAGTTGCTGGTCGGTTCGGTTGGCAAAGCGGGACCAGTCCAGCGAGGTGCTGAGGCGGCCTTCTTCTGGCTTGGTGAGGCCCACTGTCATGCGGGAGATGCGCGAAAGCGACGCGTTGATTGAGGCCCGGTAAGTGCGCTCGGCCTCGCCCAGTCCGGTCATGTCCAGCACGCCCGATATCTTTTTGTTCAGGGCGAAGTTCTGGCTGAGGCCCAGGGTGTATTTCTGGTAACCCGTGCTGCGATAACCCCAGGTGAATCGCCCCCGGAAGCGCCCGTTTTTTTTGTAGCGGAAATGCCCCCCCAGATTCCACTTGCTGCGGCTGTCGAAATCCACGCGGTTCAGCGCAAACCCGGTGGCCCCGGCGGTTTTGGCGTCACTGTTGTAATAGGGCACCGACATGGCCTTGTTGCCCTTGACATAAACGGCCACGTTCCAGGCCTGAAAGTTGCCGTCTTCCTCTACCCGCACCCGGTTGCCCACAAAATTGATGGGGCTGAGCGCCGTGTTGGCTACAAAACTGAAACGCTCCACGCCGCTGCGGATAGAGGCGACCTCTTCCATTCCCTGGCCATGAAACAACTGACGGCTGAGGCCGGTGTCGGTGAACTGGTAGAGGCTGCCTTCTACGGTGTCCAACTCGTAATAGAGGGTGTCGCCCTCCAGGGTTTTTACACCAGAAAGACCAACACTCAGGGAATAAGCCGGCTCCACCACCACGTCGCCAATGGCCTTCAGGCCCCGCTGTTGCAGGTCCACCGTCATGCTGTCTGCGGTGATGGTGAGCGTGGGCAGCAGCAGGCGGGCTTTTTCGGTGGCCTGAAAGGTGCGGGCCTCGACAATGTAAACCACATAGGTGCCCGTGATGTCCAGATCCAGACCACTTTTGATGGCCCTGGCTGGAGGCGTAAAAAGCACCCCCAGAAACACCAGCAGGCCAAAAACCGGCCTGACCCGGCTCAACCCGTCAGGAAGCTTTTTTTTTCGGTGAGACCACCCAAGGCCCACGGCGGTTTACGGTGTCGCCTCTGGACAGGCGGGAATGGAAAAAGGAACGGTGGCAATGGGAGAAGTGGCCCCGATGTAACCCGCCAGCCGACTGTCATCCATCACCTGGACACAAAGATAGGTGTCTGTGGAGCCACAGGCATAACTGAAGGTGACTTGTGTTGTGTTGTTGTCGGTGGTGGAAATTCCCTCAGTTAATACACCGTTTTCAATGCCGGTGCAGGTGTTGCTCACCACGTAACCACCGGCGGTGGGGGGAATAGCGGGCACGGAACTGTCCGGGGTGGCCACATCGCCGTTGAAATCTTTTGGCGGATCCCAGGAAAGGGTGACGGTGTAGTTCTGGCCGGTTGCGTCTGCCGCCACCACCGCCGTGCCCACCCCGTCCACACCCTGGGGCCGTTTGTACACCCGGAAGGTGGGGGAATAAATCCAGTTGATGGCGTTGCGGTCGCCGCAGTCACCCGCTGCAGCAATGCCGCTGGGGCAGGCCGCCGCCCGCCAGTAATAAGTCACGCCGTTGACCATGGGCAGCCTGAGGCCGCTGATGTGGGGGGTGTAGCCCGTGACCACCGGCGTGCCGTTCTGGCCCGTGGTGATGTTGAACGGCACCGTGGCGGGTGTGGCCGTGCCCTGCTGCACCCAGATGACGTTCAGGAAGCTGGGGTCATCGGACACCACAAACAGATAACGCGCCGCCGGGTCATCGGGAATCGGGCTCCAGTAAAAAGGCGTGTCGCGGTAAAGAATCCACTGCATCTGGGCGGGGTCGGTCACGCCTTCGGCGCTGTTGGGGGGCGACGCCAGAACGGGGCCGTTCACACCCACCTTGAACAGGCGGGTTTCAGACCACGGACCAGGATTGCCTGTGGCGTTGGGCACGGTGAGGGAATCCACCGCCCGCACCTTCCAGCGAATCACGTCGCCGTCAAAGGGCCCCACCACGCTGGTGGCCACGGTGCAGATAAAAGTGGGCAGATTGACCCGCAGGTAATTGCCCACCTGCGCCGCGCCCAGCGGATTACATTTTTTGTCTGGGTCGGTGTTGATGCTGGTGAGGTTCACATTTTGGGTCACGTTGAGAATTTCGATGTCATAGGCCGTGGCCCCGGCCACTTTGGCCCAGGTGAAGTTCACCGTCAGCTTGCCGTCGTTGAGAATCGCCAGGGAATTGTCCACCGGCGTGTTCGGCACAGGGAAATGCACGCCGGTGACAAAACCACGCTCGTTGTCTGAAGCGAACTCAACGGCGGCGTCCTCGCCCGACACCACAGCGGCCACGTTCCAGGTATATCGTGTGCCCGCCTTAAGAGGCCGCAGGCTGCCGCCCCCGGCAAAATCCACCTCGCAGCAACCCACCGTGGCCTGCCAGATGACTGTGAAATTACCCTCGTTGTCTTCTTCACGCACCCGGATGATGTAGTTTGACGCGCCAACGGATGAACCCCACACGTACTTGACGTTGTAGGTGCAGGAGGTGGGGTCCTCCGGGTCAAAACAGGTGTCGTTGGGGTCAGGCAGCACGATTTCATCTTCTGCCGGAATCAGCAGCGTGGGGGGAGCCGGGCTGACTTTGACAAACGTGTTGTAGGGCACGCTGGAATCCTGCTCCCAGTCCAGATCGCTGATGACGCCGTTGGCGTCCACCGCCCGCACCTGCCACGTGTAAATGCCGATGCCGTCCGTACACACGTTAGCCACAATGGCGCAGTTTTTCAGGGCCTGACCGGTGGTGTCCGCGTTGTAATCCACCGAGGTGATCGCCACGGTGGATTCCCAAAGGATGTTTTTGCCCTTGCCGCATTTGCCGGAGCCTTCGCAGACCCGCACGATGTAATTCACCGCGCCGCTCACGGCCTTCCATTGCAGCAGAGGCGTGGGATCGGTGAACTGGGGCAAGTTGGTGACATTGGTGCCCTGACCCAGGGGCGTGACCGGCACGGGGTTGGGGAGGTATTTGTAGAACAGGATGGGTGTGCGGAACACCGCCGTGGTGGTGTTGTTGCCGATGGCCCCCACGCGCCATTTGTGGGCGTCGCGGGCGCAGCCGCTCTGGCAGGGGTTGTTGGCCAGTTCCGAGGTGGGCGCAGGAAACGCAGGGTCGCCGAACTGGATGGAGGTGTCGTCGGTCACGGCGCTCCAGATGATGTTGTCCTCACTGGTGAACTCCTGGTTCACCTTGGCCACCTGCACCAGATAACGCACCGCGCCGCTCACCGGGGTCCAGGCCAGCGTGGGCTGGGCATCGGCGATATTGGAGAAGTTGGGCGGGTTTTCGTAAAACGGCGCGACCAGTTCGATTTTCGCCTTCACCGGCCCGCCGGTGGGGTCGGGACTCTGGCCGCCGGTGGAAGTGATGGCGAAGACCTTGTAGTAATAGGTGGTGTCGCCGGTCAGGCCCTCATCCACAAAGGTGAGGGTGGTGGCGGTGACCTGGGGCAGTTCACCCACCACGTCAAAGTTCGAGGGATTCTGGTCAACAGACCGCAGGATCTGATATTTGGTCACGCTGGCGTCGTTGACCTTGTTCCAGGTGAGGGTGACAGTGCGTTTGATGCTGTCGGGCACCCCCACCAATTGTTCCACTGCGGGCACAATGGCCCCTTCATCCACAAACACCACCTTGAACTTCAGCGGTGTACTCACCTCGCTGGTGACCTGCGAATTGAGGGCTTTGACCTGCCAGCGGTAAACATGCTGGTCAAACTGGGTAAATCCGAGAGAAAAGGCCTCGGCGCTGACCGCAGATTGCTCAACCATGCGGTTGTCTGTTTCGTCGAACACTTCCACGAGATAACTCTCCGCCCCGTTGACTGTCTGGATGACGAAATTGACCGTCTGTCCGCCCGGCTGCACCTGGAACTCAATCGGCAACACACCCCCCGGACTCACCAGCACCGGGCGCTGCAGACCCAGTTGAATGGATTCATAACCACTGGGCAAACTGAGTTGATCATTGGTGCTCTTGGCCCGTAGCACATAGAAATACTTCCGCCCGTTGGTCACTGACTCATCACAGAAAACAGGGGCCTGCTGCGTACTTTGGGGGCAATTGGGATTGGAACTGACCGCATTGAGCTGCGACACCTGCACTTCGGTCAAAATGTTGACTTGCTCGTTCTGAAAACTGGCGAGGTCCACAGTGCCGTTCCCATCCGCCAACAGCCGGTAAATCATATAAGACGTCACATTGTCGCCAGACGCATTGGGCAACCAGCGCAACACTGCCAGTTGATTGCCCCCTGTGATGGGTGCAGCGGCCCACACCGGCGGATTGGGTCTTACTTCAACATCATTTGGATCTTCCTTTTTAAAGAAAAAGGCGTCGCTGGTGCTTTCACACCCGCCCGTTCCCCTGGCCTTTACCGTCCAGGAGTAGGTGGTTCCGTTATTCAACGTGTTGACCGACGTGTCAAAAACCGCCACCACACCGGTTGTGATTTCACTCCACACCAGGGCGCCAGAAGGATTCTTGACGGTAATCTCGTAAGTGTCTGCCCCCAAGACATCTCCCCACTGAAACATCGGCTCGGGAAAAGTGATGACGCTGCCATCTGCCGGAGAGACAGGCGCAGGTGTGCCGAAATCCTCTGGCTTACATTCCTGCTCCAGATTCGCCGAAGCCACTTTAAAACGGTTCGGGCTGGTCCAGGCAGGCGAATCGTCTGTAATACAGCTGTCCGACGCATCCAGATTGCACACGCGCCACTCAAAGGTCTGGTTAAGAATTGGCCCCGTCAATTGGTAAATATATTTATAAACCACTTCAACCGATTCGGAATTGGCCGACGTGCCGGCCCCGGCAGATTCAATTTGGGTCGCGTTAAAAAGAGTCTTTACTTCCAGAGGCTGCTCTGTTGTGGCCAGGGAAATGTGAAAGACCTCCAGCAGGTAACCGTTCTGGTTGTCGGAATGCCCCTTGAAAACAAACTCTACCGCCAGGGTCGGGTTGGTGGTCTGCGATTCTTCATTGTCTTCCACCACCACCTGAATCCGGTCGCCATTGGCGGGCACAACCAGAATTGGTGTGGTAACCGGGCGGCATTTCGCGGCGCTGCCCACGGCGATAACGCTCTTGGCGCTTTCCTGACCGTTCAGATCCACCGCCGAAACGGCAAAATAACGATTGTCGGTGGCATTAAACCCACCCACCACATAACGGGGGGGATTCACCGGAAGGCCGGTGGCGATGGGGGAAGTGCCACAACCGCCGGTCAGGCTGGTGCATTCGTAGACGTTGTAGGAGCGCACGTTTGGATCATTGGATGCGGTCCATAACAGTGTGCCTTCATCGGCGGTGGTGCAACTGATGGAGGGATTGCGCGGCGAATCGGGCGGTTCTGGGGCTTCGTTTTCGAGAATCACATAAAAGCTGAAGTGATTCACCGGCGCGGTCACGCGGGTGTCGCTGCCGGAGGTGACCGTGGAGCTTGTCTCCACCGGCACCCACAGTTGCTGGTTGGGGTCGAAGGTGTAAAGCTGAAGGCTGGTGATATTCACGCAGCCGACGGCATCGCCGTCGGTGACGGTGACATCGTTGACGTCGGTGCGGCCATCCACACAGCCGTTCTTGTCGTCATCCTTGTATCCCAGCGAAAGCGTGACGTTGGTGTTGAACTGAAGGCCGTCGGGCTTGAAGTCAAACACGCTGCTGGCCTGATTGATGAACTGTGACGAGGGCAATGGGGGATAACTGCTGGCCTGGGAAATGGTGGGTTGCACCACATTGTTGGCCGTGGAGGGAATGGTGACCGAGGCCCCTGCCGCCCCCGGCGCGCAGTTGCTGCACGACACCTTGCCCACGATTTTGGCCTGCTCACCGCTGGCGGCGTCTTTTTTGTTCTGGCCGATGCCCAGCAACACCGCCACGGCCCCCAGGCCCAGAATGCCCATGAGTGAGCCGCCGCCTTTTTTCTTTTTGGGGATGAACTTTTCCGCCACAGTCTTGAATTCTTCAAAGGTGGTGCTGGGGATGTATTCCACCCGCACCGACATGCCAGGGCGCACCGTGGCGCCGGGTTTGCGATCTCGCAGGGTGCCGCTCACCTGGGCGATGCCCGCGTCGGCCACTTCCAGATGGGCGATTTTCTCGCCGTTTTCGTCATAAATACCCACAAAACTGCCAGCCTTGACGGTGTTGACCTCGGCCAGGGTGATGAACACCACTTCGTTGTCCCGCGTGTTGGCGATGCTCACGGTGCCGGTGAGCTTTACCGACTGCTTGATTTCGCGCACGGCGTGTTCGGCGGCGTTAAAGGCGGCCTCCTGCACCAGCAGGGATTTGTCGCCCTTGAAGCCCCCCAGTTTTTGTGTGCTGGCGCCCCGCACCATCGACCAGCCCACCAGGTCCCGGCTGCGGGCATCGAGCAGGCGGGTTTCCGTCTCGACATAAACCTGGCCGGTCTGCGGGTTTTCCACCACGTCGCGCACCACCGAGCGCACGACATAATCGGCCCCCAGGCTTTTCACCGCGCCGTAAAGTTCTTCTTCGCTGGGCACGGCGGGGGTTTTTTCCGCCACTTTGGCCATGGGCACCACGTCGGTGAACAGGCCCAGGCGGGTGAGGGATTCCTGCAACGCCTCCGAGGTCAGCTTGCGGTGGTCCACCCACTGGTTGTCGGTGCGCACCTCCACGCTGCCCACGGCCACGCGGCCCTCGATGGCGCCGGGCAGGGCCGCCAGGGCACGGCCTGCGCCCACGAAAAACACCGCCAGAAAGGCTGCCAGACAGGTCAGCCCGCGCCTGGACGTGTTCGGTCTTCGTAATCGGGGAACCACGACACCCTAAGCATAACCAGCCGGGTGACCC
>CAYJOG010000147.1:0-7020 GCA_964371695.1 uncultured bacterium | reverse complement strand
GGCGCAGGCATCTTGCCTGCGTTCATATAAAAGGCAGGCGGGACGCCTGCCCCACTGAGAAAGAAAGCTGTGCGTTGTTAGTGGGGCGGGCGTCCTCGCCCGCCTCAAGCAATAAAGCAATTAAAGGTTTGTATACTCAAAACGGCGGCGAGAACATTCCAGAGGACTTGATTGACCCCCTCTCCCCCACTGGGGAGAGGGTTGGGGTGAGGGGTAAAATCAAAAGCATAAAATCAAATTTCTGTTTGGATTTTTTGCCCATGTTTGACCCCGGCACTGTCGTGCCGCTGGGCGCACCCGGCAGCATCAATATGCTGCCGCAATCCCAAAAGCCCCCCCGCGCCCATTACCCGGCCTTCGGCCACCCTCTCCCCGTAAAGGGGAGAGGAAATAAGGTGTTTTTTCCTTTTTTTCACGCAGGCAGGATGCCTGCGCCACCAGCTTTCCTTCCTTGCCCCACACTGCAAAAAGTATTACACTGGCGGATGAAGTAATACTCAAGCAGGAGGCGGACATGCCCAACGCCCTTACCACCAAAGGCCAAGTCACCATTCCCAAACCCATCCGCGACGCCCTGCGCCTTTCGCCGGGGTGTGGTGTGGATTTTTCGGTGAACCCCCAGGGCGACGTGGTGGTGAAAAAGGCGGGGGCCAAGCCACCCGCGGCCAGGACCAAAGACCGCTTTGCCGCCGCACGGGGCAAGGCCGATGTGAAATGGCGCACCGATGAACTCATGGCCCTGCTGCGACCCGAAGAGTGATTCTGGTTGACACCAATGTGCTGATAGACCTGCTGACCGACGACCCGATATGGGCGGGTTGGTCTGAAACCCAGTTGCGCCAGCAGGCCCAGGCCCACAAGCTGGCCATCAACCCGGTGATTTACGCCGAACTCTCATTTGCCTTCAACACCATCGAGGCGCTGGACAAGGTGCTGAACCAGTTGGAGGTGGCGTTGGTGGACACTCCCCGCCCGGCGCTTTTTCTCGCGGGCAAGGCTTTTGGCCGGTATCGGGGCAAAGGCGGCCACAAAACCGGCGTGCTGGCTGATTTTTTCATCGGCGCACACGCCGCCGTGGCCGGTTGGCCCCTGCTCACCCGCGACCCCAGGCGCTACCGGGCCTATTTTCCGTCGGTGGTGTTGGTGACGCCGTAGCGCGCCTTTGTTGGCTTTACCTGAGTAGCGGCGGTGTCCCCACCGCCGTAGATGGAAAAAACCCAGACCTTTTTACTTTGCTCGTGCGCGGTGAGGACACCGCGCCTACTCTACATATTTCATTAATTCGCACCATCTCCCTTTCACGCCAGCACAAACAGCAGCACGCTCAGCAGCACCGCCGACATCAGGGTGGAGACCGCCACGGTGTCGGCCACGGCCTTGGCATCGCCCTCGGCCCAGTCCATGAGAGCCACGTTGAACACAGCGCTGGGCAGCGCGCCATAAACCAGCGCCACGCGGGCCAGATTGCCCGTCAGGCCCAGGGCCTGCACCATCAGCCACGCCGCCCCCAGGCCGCCAAACAAACCCACACACGACGCCCACACCGCCCGCTTGCTCAGCACCAGCGGGCTTTTGGCCAGTTGCAGACCCAGCGCCACCAGCATGAGCGGAATGGCGATGGCCCCCGTCATGTCCACCGCCTCCATCACCACCCACGGGGCGCGCCAGCCGCCATAACCCGACCACAACCCCAACCCCACGGCGTAAATCAACGGCAGGCCCAGCACCTGCCGGGGACGCACCTTCATGCCCGCCAAGCCAAACCCCCAGGTGAAATGCAGAATGCTGTTGATGGTGAAAAACACCAGGGCGTAATTTTTGGCTTCTTCGCCAAAGGCCAGGGCCGCCAGGGGAATGCCCAGGTTGCCCGCGTTGGGAAAAATCACAGCCAGCACCTGTTCGGGATGCTTGCGCTTCAGCCCCGTGACCCAGCACAAAAAATAGAGCGTGGCGAACACGCCGGTCATCACCAGGGCAATCTTGCCCAGCTCTGCCGTGCTGGGCGGGCGGCGCGAGAGGTTGGCGAAAATCAGGCAGGGCAGGCCCACATACAGAATGAGGTCCGCCAGAAAACGCCCGTCGGGCCGCCGGAATTTTCCCCAGGCCATGCCCCCCAGCACCACCAGCGTCACGGGCACCATGGCCCGCACCACGATTTCCACCGCCTCGCGCACCGGCGAAGGGTAGAGGAAGAAAACGGCAGAAGCGAACCACAAAAAAACATGAAAAAGACCGTGCTGCGCCGCGTGCGTTTAAACTTTCAGCATGCCCAGGCCCGAAGTCCACGTGTTTGTCTGTCTCAACCAGCGCGAGCCGGGCGACCCGCGGGGCGATTGCCTCTCCAAAGGTGCGGCGCAGGTGCATGCCCTGCTGAAAGAGGGCGTGAAGTCAGCGGGGCTGGACGCGAAAATCCGCGTGAACAAGGCCGGGTGTCTGGACCAATGCGCCAAAGGCGTGGTGGTGGTGGTTTATCCCGAAGGCACGTGGTATCAGCACGTCACGCCCGATGGGGCAAACCGCATTTTGCAGGAGCACCTGCAGGGCGGTGCGCTGGTGCAGGATTTGTTGATGGGGGATTAGAACTTATCTCATAAATCCCTCCATGGATTTATTCGGCCGCCGTGGCCGGGAATAAATCCCGGCCACGAGCGCGAAAACCTGCGGATTTTGATCCTTCGGTTTTCGGCGCAGGTCATCCTGACCTGCCAGAAGCCGCCTTTGACATTTATTTTATGAGGTGGCTTCTACTGCTCCATCAGCGCCTTCACGCGGGCCTCGGTGGTGGGGTGGGTGCTGAACAGGTTCATCAGGCCCTCGCCGCGAAAGGGATTGCTGATCATCAGGTGCGCGGTCTGGGGACTGAAACCGTATTCGCCGGGGTTGATTTTGACGCCGCTGATTTTCATGAGCGCGCGGGCCAGGGCCTGGGGGTTGCCGGTGAGGTCTGCCGCGCCGCGGTCGGCCATGAACTCGCGGCTGCGGCTGATGGCCATCTGGATGAGCATGGCGGCGAATGGTGCGATGAGCGCCGTGAGCAGCATCACCAGCGGGTTGCCGCCTTCGTCGTCTCCCCGCCCGCCAAAAATCGCCCCCCACCGGGCCATGTGCGCAATCATCATGATGGCCCCCGCCACGGTGGCGGCGATGGCGCTGATGAGGGTGTCGCGGTGGCGCACGTGGCTCAGTTCGTGGGCCATCACGCCTTCAATTTCGTCGTGGTCCAGCATGTTGAGCAGGCCGGTGGTGGCCGCCACGGCGGCGTGCTGCGGGTTGCGCCCAGTGGCGAATGCGTTGGGCACGGGGTTTTCCATCAGATACACCTTGGGCATGGGCAGGTTTGCCCGCTCAGACAGGCGCGTCACCATGGCCACCAGTTCCGGCGCAGTGTGGGCGTCCACCTCCTGACAGCCATAGAGCCGCAGAATGATCTTGTCCGAAAACCAGTAGGCCCCAAAGTTCATGGCCGTGGCGAACAGCAGGGCCATCATCATGCCCCCCTTGCCCCCCAGCAGGCCGCCAAAAAACATCAGCAGGCCCGTGAGCAGACCCAGAAAAAACACGGTTTTCACATTGTTCATGGCTTCATGGCCTCCAATGGCGTCCATTGTAGAAAAATGACGCGGCGTCGCCAGAAATGAAAGCCTTTCGTGCTCCGCTCAATCAGCCAGAGCTTTGTGCGCAATGCCGTTGGCTTTGGCCAGGGCACTGAGCCGCCCGGTGTCAAACCCCTCGTGGCGCAGCAACAGCAGTTTGGTGAGCACCCCTTTGCCATAGCGGGTTTTGCTGCCCGCCGAGTGCAACACCCGGTGACAGGGCACCGCAAACGCCATGGGGTGACTGGCCATGGTGCCCCCCACGGCGCGGGCCGCGCGGGGGCTGCCCGCCAGCGCCGCCAGTTCGCCATAACTCACCACCGTGCCGGGGGGCACCCTGGCGACCAGCGCGTTCACCACTTTGGCCTGAAAGGGCCCCAGGGCCGAGGTGTCCAGCGGCACGGGCAGGGGCTGAAAGTTTTTCTTCCCATAATTTTTCAGCCAGGTTTTCATGGCGTTTTGCCAGGCGGTTTTCTTTTTAGGGTCCAGAGCGGGATCTGCGGCCTGTTCCAGTTCCGCCAGATCTTTCAGGTCAGGTTTGTCCAGGCCAAACACCATGGCCGACAGGCCCTTTTGCCCAAAGGCCCAGTCCACCCAAAACGTCTTGCCAGCAATCTTCACTGTTTCCATGATTCAAAGATTCTCCTTTGAATTTGTTTATAAAGTCCGTCGTGGACTTTGTAAACCCAATCAGGTTCGGGCAAAGCCCTCCCCTGATGGCGAAAACCTCAACTTTTTCAAAGTTTCGGCTTTCGGATTCGGCCATCCATGGCCGAAAGAGCCTGTTGATTGGTTTTTTGACTACTTTATCAACAGGCTCTTTTTATTTTGCAGGCGGCCAGGAACCGACCAAAAACATTCGCGAAAAGTGATGCCCCCCGTGACACCGCTCACCCCCGGCGCGGAAAACGTGGGGCCTCTTAACAGTCGGCTGGGGGGGGTGCGGTCTTCGAGCATGGGCGTGGGGCGAACGGTTTTGGGTTGGCCCACCTGCTCAAACACCCTGGCGGCCACGCCCACTTCGGCCAGGGCCTCTTTGGGCAGCGGCGGGGTGGCTTTGGCGGCCTGCTGGCGCAACAGGGCCTGCGTGGCTTCCATTTCTTTTTGAAGTGTGGCCAGCAGGCGTTTTTCTTCTTCTTCCAGGGCCTGTTGCAGGCGTTTCTGACGCTGGCGTAGCGAGCGCGTCAGCTCGCCATGCTGTTTTTTGAGGGCGTCGCGTTTTTGCCGCAGGTCCACGGCGGCATCTTTTTTGTTTTTGAGGGGTGAGGGCTGTTGCAGCCAGGGGGTGGTGCGCAGGGTTTTTTCCAGGTGATCCCACTGGATTTTCACCAGGGCGACCTTGCGGCGCAGCAGGGCCATTTCGTGATCCATCTGTTCACGGCGTTTGCGCAGACGTTTGCCCAGGGCAGTGGCCTTTTTCTGATACACCACCGCCAGCCGTGCTTCTTCCACCTCCAGCCAGCGGCGGCGGCTGGTTTTTTCGCCTTCTTCGCGCAGGCTGCGGGCCTGACGGGCAAACTCCCCCAGGGCGGCCCCCACACCCGGCTCCTTTGCCGTGGCCACAGGTGTTTCCACTTCCAGATCATTGCCCTCCAGCAAACGCATGGGCGGCAGTATGTTCTCAAGCAGGCCCTTTTCGCCCATCAGGCGGGCGCAGTTCACGGCCTGGGGTTTGTCTGGCGCGGGAGGAGTGAGAATTTGCGGCGGCCGCAGGGACACCAGCAGGCGGCGGGTCTGGAAAAGCGCCAAGGCCCCGGCAAACAAAAGAAGCGACACCAGCACGGTGGCGGCGATGGCCAGCAGCTTTCGTTTATGACCACGCCTGCGCACACCGGTCATCATGGCCGGGGCCAGAGGGTGTCTCAAGCGGGAGAGACGATTGGAAATTTTTTTCGCAGCTTGCAGACGGAAAGAAGCTTGGGAAAATACAGAAAACCTGCCCTGCTGATATTTCCTGGTTCGCCGGTTTCATCCATGAAACCTTGCGAACAACGCCGCACGGTCCTGCCCCACCCTAAAAACTGCTTGTAACTGATGTGTTTCCTGCGATATGAGGTTTTGGGCAAACCCCGACCACGCTGAACCAGCGGCGGAAACGGCCATCCATGGCCTCTGGCCACGGTTGCCGCCCAGTAACGGACAACCTGACCTTGCGATGAAAATTTACTCCAAACACAGATTCCGGCCCTTGTTGTCGCGGTCGTTGATGCGCCACTGGGCCACGGAACCCTTGACGCAATAAAGCCACGCGGCAGAAGAAGCTGCGTCGGGACACTGCACCGGGCAAGCGGGTTTCACGCCGCTCAGGGCCAAGCCACCCGACAACCGCAACGCGGGCAGGCCGTTTTTGAAAACGCCCTTCAGGGCTTGTTTGGGATCTTGCGGCGGCGTGGGACTGGATTGTTGCAGGGTGTAGATGGCCAGTTCGCGCCGGAGGGCGGCCAGGTGACCAATGGCGGTGTCTTCAAGCTGGGTCAGGTTTTCCACCGGTTTTGGCGGCGCGGCGGGCTTGGGGGCCGGAGGCGGCGCGGGTTTGGACGGCGGCGTGGCCTGACCCATGGCCGCCAGGGGCAGGATGCTGGCAAACGCCACAGACTTGCCCCCCAGAACTTTTTGCCAGACCTTGCGCAGGCTTTTGTCGGTGGCCAGCACGGTGTCGTATTCCTGCGCCAGATAGGCGATGTCACCCTGGTGATCATCGGTGATGGGCGGCGCGGGGCCGCCACCCCGCAGCACCACGGTTTTCAGACCCTGGGTGACCATCTGGGGGTCAAAGGCCTTGAAACGGTCCATCACCTGGGTCGTGCCAAGGGCCATGGCCACCACCGATTTTTTTTCATCACTCAGCACCAGCGCCACCGATTCGGGTTGCATTTCCACGTGGGCGTGGGGGGTTTCAATCCACAGATTTTTTTTGCCCGAGGCCGCCAGCAGGCGGCCCTGCAACAGATTCCACACCGGCGGGTTGCCGGTTTCCAGTTTCAGCACGCCCTCCTGGCTCAGCACAGCGCGGCCCCCGTTGTAAAACTCCATGGCCACCTCGCCCGCCAGTTTGGTGGTGAATATGTCCTGGGGGTGAACACCGGTGGTTTCGGGCAGTTTTTTCCACGCCTTGTTGTGCTGAAAACTCACGGTGTCCTTGATCTTCAGCGCCGTGCCCAGGCGGCGGCCAATGGGGGGCAAAATCCCTGCGTCCACAAACTTGCGGGTGGGCAGGTCCTTGGGGTCCACCGGGGCCAGACCCCAGCGCACGTCGCTGATGAACACCAAAGCCAACAGCAGCCCCAGTACGCCCAGCGCCGCCAGCAACTTTTTGCTGCCCAGGAGCCGCTCTTTGATCGAGGCGAACAAGTGGGGAGATTTTACTAGGACTTGTCTCAAAAGTCCGTCCTGGACTTTTGAGACCGCCGTGGGCGGGAATAAATAC
>CAYJOG010000146.1:6781-7025 GCA_964371695.1 uncultured bacterium | reverse complement strand
AAATTGGCCTGGACAACCTGCACAGCTCGGTGGGCCTGGGCATACGTTTCAAGATTCCCGCCTTTGGTGTGGGGCCGGTGCGTCTGGACTACGCCCAGAACCTGGACGACAACAGCGCCCAGTTCCACTTCGGCATCGGCCACATGTTTTAATTACCGTCTAAAAAATGGAGTAGGGGCGGCCCCCCCCGGGCCCCACAACACAGAAAAAAACGTTGAAAACAAGAAGCGCCTGTGGCGGAGTT
>CAYJOG010000146.1:5538-6771 GCA_964371695.1 uncultured bacterium | reverse complement strand
TGATCTCGATGATCTTGTTCGGATCGGCCATCCGCGCGACGCCACCGTCGCGCCAAACAGCAGAAAAATCGGTACAAACCATGACGCTCCTTTGCCCGATTGAATACCCGAAACCGGAGTAGCGGCGGTGTCCTCACCGCCGTCACAACCGGACGCAGCACCAACGAATGACCTTGTGCCAGGGCGCTTCTGGTCCAGACATCACCGGCTGTTCCTGTGGCTTTACGGCGGCCTGTTTTTTTTTCTCATGGTGCTTTTCGCACGGGCCACGGCCCCGTTTTTGCCCTATGACGAAATCGGCCACATGGCCTATGTGGATTCGCTGCGCCTGGGGCGGGGTTTTCCGCTGATGACCAATGCCCACAAACTGGGGCTGAAAAGCGACCCCCGGCACGAAACCCACGAGGCCCACCAGCCGCCGGTGTATTACGCCCTGCTGGCGCCCGCAGGTTATTTCTTCAGGGTGGCCGACCCCTGGAAACCCGACGGTCCCGGCCTGCTGGCGCTGCGGCTGTGGGGCGTTCTGCTGTTCGGCGGCCTCTTCGCTTTTTTCTGCTACAGACTTTATGCCCTGTGTCTGCCGCCGCCCCTGGCGGTGCAGGTGTGGGGGGCCACGCTGCTGCTGCACACTCTCATCGCCAGCTTCGCCACGGTGAACAACGACGCCGGCGTGGTGGCCTTCGGGGCCATGTTTCTTTATTTTCTGGCGCGGGGCGACAGCCATTGGAAGTGGGCCTGTCTGGCGGCGGGGTTTTCGTTTGGCAGCAAGGCTTTTTTTGTGTTTCTGCTGCCCGCTGTGGTGCTGAGTGAAATCCTGGCCCTGCCCCGCCGAGGGGTGTGGCCCACTATTTCCCGTGGTCTGTGGCTGCTGGGGGCGCTCATGCTGGGGGGGGGGTGGTATTTTTTGCGCAACCAGTGGCTCTATGGCCACCCTTTTGCCACGCCACTGGTCAAAACCATTATTCCCGCCTCTCGCCTGAACCCCGCCGACCCGGCGCAACTGCTCATTTTCCTCAAGGATTTCGCCAACAATTTCTGGAACGCCGGACTGTTTGTGCGCGGCGCAGGCGGGGCCATGTCGCCGGTTTTCAGCCTGATCGCAGGTGGTGTGCTGGGGCTGGGTGTGGCGCTGGGCTGGGGGCTGGTGGGGCTGGTCACTCAAACCATCAACGATCTCTATTTTACACTCACCGTGCAAAGTGTGGCGGTATCGGCCTTTACCCTGTACAAGGG
>CAYJOG010000146.1:0-5528 GCA_964371695.1 uncultured bacterium | reverse complement strand
TCTGGACCGCCGGACGGTTGGGGCGCGGCGCTGGCGGGGCCATGGCGCCGGTTTTCAGCCGGAGCGCCGGTGGGGGGCTGGGGCGGGGGGGGCCGCGGGGCGGGGGGCTGACGCTGCGGGCGGGGCAGTGGCTGAAAACGCCCCTGGGGGCCATCAGCGTGCTGGGTGCGCCCCTGGGCCTGCTGATGATTTTCCTCAACAGCCTGGACATCTACGCCCCCAGCGGGCGTTATCTGCTGGTGGTGATTCCGGCGTTGTGGTTGTGCCTGGGAAAAGTGTATGAACGCTGGCCCCTGTGGCTGTTGCGGGGCCTTGTGGTGCTCAATGCCCTCAGTGCCACAGGGTTTGTTTATTTTGTCTGGCGTTACCTGTGGGCCTTTCGCAACGAGCCGGGGTTTTTCTTTGGGGGCTGGTCTTTCGCGGGTCTGTGGCCGGGATAAACTCTGCGGCTAATATCCCTTCATGAGAATTCTGCACACCATGCTCCGGGTGGGGAACCTGGACAGCTCCATTAACTTTTACACCCAGGCGCTGGGCATGACCCTGTTGCGCCGTCAGGATTATCCGGGTGGTCGCTTCACGCTGGCTTTTGTGGGTTATGGCCCCGAAAACGAGCAGGCGGTGATTGAACTCACCCACAACTGGGACACCGAAAGTTACGACCTGGGCAATGGTTTTGGCCACATCGCCTTGGGGGTGGCGGACATTCATGCCGCCTGCGACCGCATCCGCGCCGCCGGGGGCCGCGTGGTGCGCGAACCGGGCCCCATGCAGCACGGCCACACGGTGCTGGCTTTTGCCGAAGACCCTGACGGTTACCGCATAGAGCTGCTACAACGCTGATGCAATTGAAAGAACGAATGAAAAAGAAATTTCACGATCTGTCCCTGCGGCTCAAGGACATGGTGCTGGCGCTGAGCGAAGACCCCCACGGCAATGCCCTGGCCCTGGCCTGGGGCACACTGATTTCGGTGATACCGGGCATTGGCGCGGCGGTGGTGGTGCTGCTGGCCGGCTGGGTGCGCCGCGAACGGCGGCTGGCGTTCATCAGCAGCGTCACCATTCTCAACTTCTACACCATTCCACCGTTTTATCTGGCCAGTTACCGGTTGGGGTGCTGGCTGATGGGCGTCAAACCCATGAAGGCCCGCACCCTGCTGCACCGCCTGGAGCCCCAACTGCTGATGGACACGCGGGATTTCCAGTTTTTTCTGGATTACCTCACCCCCTTTGGCGTGGGACTGGCCATCTGCGGATTTCTTCTGACGGTGCTGGTCTACACCGTGGCGTTTCCCGTGCTGAGGGCGTGGCAGCGCAGGCGTATCCGCAAAGGAGCCATCCGCCGCCCCGTGCCCCTGGTGGCCCAGGGCGGTGGGCTGGAGCAGGCAGAAGACTGAGCGGCCTTTGCCAGGTCGGTGAATAAAAATTTGGGGAGTGGGCGCGGTGAGGGCGCCGCCTGTGGCGGTTTTTTTGCCCCCGGCGGGACGCCGGGGCTACAGGCAAGTCAGTCCAGGTGATAGGGGATGTAGCCCATCTGGCGGGCGCGGCGCACGGCGCGGGCCACTTTGCGTTGCTGTTTGGCGGTGGCGGCGGTGCGTTTGCGGGGCAGAATCTTGCCGCGGTCGGGGCTGATGAACTGGCGCATCAGTTCGGTGCTTTTGAAGTCCAGCTCGCCTTTTACCCCCGCGAGGGCCTGATTGGTGCGGCGTTTGCCACGCCCGCCCCAGCGTTTTTTGCGTTCCCGTTTTGGCCGTGCCGTCTGCATGGTGCTCATGATTTATGCCCCTTCGTGCTGTTCGCCTTTTCTTTTTTGACTGGTTTCATCAGATCTTCCACCCGTTTGCGGGCTTCGAGTTTGGTCAGGTTCAGCACCAGCATCATTTCCAGAAGCAGGTGCATTTTGGCCAGGTCCATGGCCTTGCGATCTCCCGTGCCGATGGCCACGGTATTTTTCAGCTTGTTCACGTCCCGCAACATTCCCACCAGGTCTTCAATGCGTCCGGCCCGGAACTTTTCCTGATAGGCCTTTTTGCGCGTGTCTTCGTTGGCTTCCCACTGGCTGGCCGGTTCTTTGAGCAGTAGCAGGGCGTTTTCCAGATCCGCCGCGCTGGTGAGGGGCCGCAGGCGCTGAATGCGTCCTTTTTCGGTGAGGGGCACACGGAACAACACAGGCCTTTCCCCAAGGGTGGTCAGTTCTATCACCTGGGTGGGCACCCGCAGCAGCACTTCTTCGCGCTCGCCCACCACTTGGCAGTGGCCGTGGTCGGGGTGAAAAACAATGGTTCCTGGAGTCAGCGCGTGTGTCACGGGCTGGCCACTATAAGAAGAGGAAGCATCCGGTGCAAGCTGGGAATTGTTCTGGCGATAAAAAACAGGCCCTCAAAAATCCACAAGAACCGTTTCTTTTTTGACAGACGCCATTTTAAATTCGCATAATCATGCAATCACAGGCCCCTTTTGCTGCATTGCGCCAAATCAATAACACTTTCATGCCTGCCAGTCTTTGGACCCGCCCCCTCGAAAGCGCTAAAATAGCTGCCTTATGCTTTCGGTGGGTCAGATACTGGCAGAGAAAAAACTAGGGGATTTTCTGACCCTCCATGAGGATGTCCTGCCCCTGGCCGAAGGGGCGCTGCTGCTGGACCTGGATGCTCACCCCACGCTGGACGTGGCCATGCACCACGAACTTTTTCAGGAGATGAGCGAGGAAGTGCGCCGCCTGGGTCTGAACCCGGCGGACCCCTTTGAGGCCGTGCGGCTGCTGAACCATTTTCTGTTCACCCTCAAGCGTTTCACCCCCAACCAGCAGGACTATTACGACCCCCGCAACAGCCGTCTGAGCCAGGTGTTGTTGCGGCGCACGGGCATTCCGGTGACGCTTTCGCTGATTTATATCGAACTGGCCCATCGGGTGGGGCTGGATGTGTATGGCGTGGGCCTGCCGGGGCACTTCATGGTGGGGTTCCGGTGTGAGAACGATCCTTATTTTGTAGACACGTTCCGCCAGGGCGAGGTGCTGAGCCACCACCGGTGCCAGGATTTTTTCCACGACCTGCACGGTGGCCGTGTGCGCCTGCACGAGGAATACCTCACCCGCGTGGACAACCGAAGCATTCTGGTGCGGATATTGCAGAACCTGAAGATTCTGCACCTGCAACGGCACGACACGGGCGCGGCCCTGTGTGCCCTCAACCGCATTCTTCAACTCACGCCCGACGCGTGGCAACTGCGCCGCGAACGGGCCATGTTGTGTCTCAAACACGAGTTTCATGCCCGCGCCCTGCTGGATTTGCAAATGATCGCCACCTCGCATCCCGACGAGGCTGGCGAATTCAAGGCCGTGATGAAAGGGCTGGAAAGGAAGTTGTTGTGGAAAAACTGATGGCCGTGGCGGAGGTTGCCCCCCCAACGTTCGACTATTCCGAGGCCGTGGTGCAAAAGGCCCAGAAGGCGACCGCCGTCATGACCCTGCTCACCCTCAAGGCCCCCCATGTCACCAAGGGTTATGACGTGCCGGGGCAATATGTGGCGGTGGAGGGCAACGATGGCAACCCCATGTTCTTCACCTTTCTCAACCCGCCCAGCAGCAAAACCCTGCAGGTGCTCATCAAGACCGAAAGCCGCCTGGGCCACATGATCACCCGGGGACAAACCACGCTCAAGATGTCCGACATCCAGGGCCCCGGCATTCCCTTCCGCGAAATCCGGGGCCGCAAGGTGCTGGTGCTCACCATGGGCACCGGGTCCGCGCCTTTTCTGGCGCTGGTGAAACACATGCAGACCCTGGGCAAACCCACCGAGGGCTGGCAATGGGTACACGGCTTGAAACAGCCCGATCACCTGGCCCTGAAACCCCAGTGGACCGCCCTTGAAAAAGCGGGCATCGAACTGAACCTGGCCTACAGCGCCCACCAGGGCACGCCCCCCACGCGGGTGCAGGCCATGCTCTATCAGATGCCGCCGTTGAACGCCCGCACCATGATGGCCATGGTGTGCGGCTCGCAGGAGATGATGACCAGCGTGCGGCAGATTCTGCTGGCCAAGGGCTTCACGCAGGATCAGATTGTGCTGCTGGGTGAGGCCCCACCCCCGCCGGTGCTGCCGCCCCTGGGCTGACCCGTTCTGCAACAGGGTCCAGGCGGCTAAAACTTCCAGAGAGCTTTTAGCATGTGTGCCTTTAATAAGAGTGCTTTTTATGAATGAGTAGGCGCGACGCCCCCGTCGCGCCAAACACCAGAAAAACCAATACGGCGACGGGGGCGTCGCCGCTGCTCAGAAAAAACTTTCAGCCGCCCGCTGCACATCAAAAAAGAAGGAACCTCCCATGACCGAGTTTTTGCCCAAGGAAGCCCACGAGAAAATGTGCCACGAGGGCTACACCTATCTGGACGTGCGCACCGAAGAAGAGTTCGCCGCCGGACACCCTGCCGGGGCCTGGAACATTCCCGTGGTGTTTCGCGGCCCGGAGGGCATGGCGGCCAACAGCGATTTCGAAGCCGTGACAGCCAAACACTTTGCACCGGACACCAAACTGCTGGTGGGCTGCGCCGCAGGGGGCCGCAGCATGATGGCCATTCAACGGCTGGAGGCGGCGGGGTTCACCCAACTGGCCAACGTGGCCTGCGGTTTTGGCGGCAACCCCCACACCGGCGAGCCGGGCTGGCAGGCAAGCGGCCTGCCCGTGAGCCAGACCCCCGAAACCGGCCGCAGTTATGGTGAGTTGAAGGGCTAACTGGGTATTGACACCCCCCCGTCGGGTCATCGCTTCATGCCAAGGTGCAGCAGCAAGGCGTTTTCCACACCGGCCATGTCTTCATGAGACAGAATCCCCATTTTTGAAATGAGGCGTTTTTTGTCTGCCGTCATGATCTGGTCTGCCATGGCCTTGCCGGGGGTTTCTCCCATCTTCACCAACGCCTCGGCAGGAAAAATTCTGGCCACCTGACTGGAAAGCGGCACTACCACCACACGGTTCAGATGCATGTTGGCGGCGTCGTTGCTCACAATCACCGCCGGGCGTGTTTTTTTGATTTCGCCACCCAGGGATGCGTCAAACGAAACCCACCACACCTCACCACGCTTCATTCGGTGGCATCTTTGAGCAGATTTTCAGACCATTCCTGGGCTTCCTGTTCGCGGCCTGTATCAGCGGCCATTCCGGCATAACCCGCCATGAGGTCCGATTGCGCCTGTGCCTTGATGCTTTTTATCGCTTGGCGCAGTGCCGGCGCAAGCTCTTTTGGAACCACAAACCAGGTCGGCCTTCTGGATTGAGGGTTCCCTGCACTCTTTTCGTCACCATTCCAGCGCAAGCCAAGACACCCCTCCTCCCCATCCCATGTGAACTGGGCAAGAGACCAGCCTCCCTGCCCTTTATCAAAAAGGACGTTTAAATCATCGAGCCGGTTTTTGGGCGAAACAACCGATTTTGGATTTGTGTATGACATTCTTTCTCCTTTTAGATGTACGTACATACATCGCTAATTTAATTTATGAAGCCCCTTTTGTCAAGAGCCACCCGCAAACAT
>CAYJOG010000145.1:0-7052 GCA_964371695.1 uncultured bacterium | reverse complement strand
ATCCAAACCTTTGCCACCCTGCCGTCATTCCCGCGAAAGCGGGAATCCAGTTCAAACAAAAAACAAAGGTTTTTGACCTTTTTCCTTAAGAACACCTGGACCCCCGCCTGCGCGGGGGTGACGCCAGTGGGAAGAAAGGTGTTTGAAGGAATCGAAAGAAGCGGTAAAAACGACCTTCCTGAGCAAACAGTTAGCAGCGATGGGCATCGCGCCTGCGTTTTTTCATGAAAGCGGGCGGGGACGCCCGCCTGAAATAAAAAACTCACCTCATTACCCTCTCCCCTTTACGGGGAGAGGGTGGCCGATGCAGTAGGGCAGGCGTCCCCGCCTGCCTGAGCGCGAAGCGCGAAAGCCGGGTGAGGGGTTCAGACAAAATCAATCCTTCTTCCTGGCAAGAATTTCCGCAGCAATGGCCTGAAGAACCACTTCCGTTTTTCCCAGCACGTCATGGTTGAACACACGCAAAACAAAAATATCCTGCGAAGCCAAAAACGCATCCCGTTTTTGGTCGTGGGTCAGGCCCTCGTCAGAAAGATGCTGGCTGCCATCAATCTCCACCGCCAGACCAATCTCCGGACAGAAAAAATCCAGCACATATTTTCCCACCGGATATTGGCGGCGAAACTTCACGCCCAACACCCGACGGTTGCGCAAATACTCCCACAGGTATTTTTCTGCTTCCGTGGTGTCTTGCCGAAGCTGGCGCGAAAAAGCCAGTGCATGGGGAGGGCGTTGGCCCATGGGGGTATTTTGCAGCAAAAGACAGTGGTTTTGGGTTTATCTTGAAACCCCTCACCCGGCCTACGGCCACCCTCTCCCCGTAAAGGGGAGAGGGGAATTTGGTTTTTTGCTTTTGGATACCCCGGCAGTTTCGCGCTTCGCGCTCAGGCGGGTGAGGACACCCGCCCTACTCCGTCGCGCCGCTGGGCACGCCTGACAGAATCAATATGCTGCCGCAGTCCCAAAAGACAACCCGCGCCCATTACCCGGCCTACGGCCACCCTCTCCCCGTAAAGGGGAGAGGGGAATAATGTGGTGTTTTTTATGTTTGACTGGATTCCCGCCTTCGCGGGAATGACGGTGCGGGTGTTCATATACCATTCCGCTCCTCATGGACCCCCTCACCGCGCTGCTGTTGCTTGGCCTGGGGGCAGTGGTGGGGGTGCTCTCGTCGTTACTGGGTGTGGGTGGGGGGTTCGTGATGGTGCCCGCCCTGGATGAACTGCTGCGGGCGAGGGGGCTGCCTGCGGAGGTCTCCCAGCGCGTGGCCGTGGCCACCAGTTTGCTTGCCATGACCCCCACGGCCATGGCCGCCGGGTGGCGTCAGCACCGGTCGGGCAATGTGCTGGTGCGGGCCGTGGTGTGTCTGGCGCCGGGGGCGGTGATGGGCGCGGTGGCTGGGGCGTGGTTTGGCCAGCGGTTGCAGGCCGATACCCTGCGGGGCCTGTTGGCCGGGGCCATGTTTCTGATGGGTCTGAAAATGCTCATTGAAAAAAAAGGCGAGGAACCGGCTTGTTCACCGGATGTTAATGGTGCCGTGTTTGCCGGACTGGGTTTGATTACAGGGGTTTTCAGTGCCCTCACGGGCCTGGGCGGCGGTGTTTTGACGGTGCCTGTCATGAAATCCCTGGGGTTCCGGGTGCATCAGGCGGTGGGCACCAGCAGCGCCATCATTGGTCTCATGGCCCTGTCGGGGGCCTGCGCCTATGGGGCACAGCCGGTTTTGGCCCCGCCGGGCCTGTGGCTGGTGGGGGCGGTGGCCCCAGTTCTTGGCCTGTTGATCGCGCTTTCGGCCATTTTCGCCACCTACTGGGGGGTGCGGTGGAACAACGCCCTGCCCGCCGCCCGGTTGAAAAAATTGTTCGGGGGATTTTTGTTATTGTTGTCCACTCGCGTGACCTGGGTGATGCTCCATGGCTGAACTGGTGTGGGCCTTGCCCAGCCCTCTTTTGGGCAAAAAAGACGGTTATCTGCCCCTTCCCAGTCAGGCCACGTTCAACAGGTGGTTCAAAAAGAGCCAGTTTCTGCCTCGCCAGCAGGCCGAAACAAACCCGGCGTGGCGGCAGTGGATCCCTTATGTGACCCTGCGACGTGCCGATAAGGTGTATATGTTGAAGCGTCACACTGGCGGGGGCGAAGTTCGGCTGCACGAACGCCTCACCGTGGGACTGGGGGGGCATGTGAACCCCCTGGACGAAACCCACAAAGAAGGCCCGATTCTGGGGGCGCTGTGGCGTGAGTTGGAGGAAGAAGCCCATCTTTTGCCCGGCTGCGGGGCCTTGCACCCATCGGGCCTCATCAAGCTCAGCGACAACGACGTGAGCCGGGTACACGTTGGGGTGCATTTTCTGCTCACCCTGCCCGCCGGGGCGCGGGTGCGCCTGAGCGAAGACGGGGGCCGCGAGGGCCGCTGGGTCACGCCGCGCCAGCTCAACTGGCGCGATGAACGCCTGGAAACGTGGTCGAACACTGCACTGAAAGCCATGGGATGGGAGTGAAGACATGAGAGCCGTCGCCAACTTTCTGGACGAAATGAGCTACTTCTTTATGGGCAGGGAGCACCGCGCCGACATTTCCCTGACGCCGCCGCCTCCCGACAAACCCATTCCCGTCATCCATTCCCTGGCCGAGGCGTTTCCCAAACCCCCCGCCATGGACCCGGTGGAAAACAAGGTGGTGTGGCGGCGCAGCCGTTATGAAATGCGCCAGCTCAAGTTTCACTCACCGGTCATCACCGAGCACGCCCGCAACAACGTCATCCCCGCCGTTTATTTTCGCCAGGTGGAAAAACCCCTGGGCTCTGTGCTGATTGTGCACGGCTACCGGGTGCAGAACTACATGTTCTTTTTGCAGGCCTGCAAGCGGTTTGCCGACTGGGGCTACAACGCCATGATGTTCGAGCTGCCCTTTCACCTCAGCCGTGCGCCAGAGAGCACCTTCAGCGGCGAACTGACCTTCACCGGCCATGTCCACACCACCTTTCAGAGCATGCAGCAGACGCTGATGGAGGCCCGGGGGCTGGTGGATTATCTGCGCCGCGACGGCAACGGCCCCGGCACCGTGGGGGCCTTTGGCGTGAGCCTGGGGGGCATGCTCACGGGGCTGCTGGCCTGTCTGTGCGCCGACCTGCGTTTCGCCATCCTCACCGTGCCGGCGGGCAACACCGAGCGGCTCTTTTTGCGCCACCGCATGGGCGAGATGATCCGCAAGGAATATCCCGACTGGAAAGCCCACTGGCAGGTGATGAGCGAGTTTCTGCCCTACATCACCCTCACCAAACTCAAACCAGCCGTGCCCACCAGCCGCATTCTGATTCAGGAGGCTTTGCACGACCGCATTGTGCCCGCCAGCGTGGTAGAGGAGCTGTGGCGCGCCTGGGGCAAACCCCGGCGGCACATTTATCCCCACGGTCACCTTTCGGTGCTGTTTCTGGAGCCGTCGCTGTGGCCGGACATTCGCCGTTTTGTCAAACGCCAGGAGCCGGTGGACGTGCGCAACCTGCCCGAAGGGGAAATTCACCAGTTGCCCCAAAAGGGTTATCAGCCCCCGGTGATGGGAGAGGGGGGCAGCTCGCGGGCGGCCCACGGCAAAAAGAAGGGGCATCCCAGGGCGGCGCGGCACCGCGAAAGAATGCCCGCAGGCCCCCTGTTACAATAGGCTCTCCCAATGTCCCAGGCTTTGCCCGCTGAATCACAACAAACCATCGTTCATCATCTGGCCCAGGTGCCGATTTTTCGCGGCCTGACCGACGACATGCTGACCCAGGTGGCGGGGGTCTCCGACACGCTCCATTACGCGGCGGGGCAGGTCATTTTCCGGGAGGGGGAAATCGGCGACAGCCTTTACGTCATTTTGAATGGCTTTGTGAAAGTGGCCAAAACCGACGAGGCCAGCCACATGGAGACGATTCTCAGCCGCCTGGCGGCGGGGGACTTTTTTGGTGAGATGTCGCTGTTCGACGCCGAGCCGCGCTCGGCCACCATCACGGCGCTGGAAGACACCGAGGTGCTGCGCCTGGACAAAAAACACTTCTTTGATCTGGTCACCCAAAACGCCCAGATGTGCATCAACATGATCACCTTTCTGGGGCAGCGCCTGCGCCGGGCCAACCTGAACTTCAAGGAACTTGAACACATCATGCACGACATCCAGCGCATGCTGGACACCATCACCAAAATCGCCAAACAGAGCAAAATGCTGGCCCTGAACGCCAGCATCGAGAGCGCCCGCAGCGGCGTGGCGGGCAAGAGTTTTTCGGTGGTGGCGGGCGAAATGCGCGCCCTGGCCGAAAAAAGCCAGATGGCCGTGATTGAGATCAGCGAACTGATCACCGCCATCCGCGAAAAAGTCGGCCAGATTGCGGATTGATACCAATTCGAGAGGAAAATGGCAGGCGGTGTATAAAACCCTGGCCGGAAAGAAAAAGCGGGAACACGGCAAAAAGGAGACGTGAATTGGTATGAATTCATGGATGAATTCGACTCGAACACCGAGGCGCAATCAGCGCCGGAGGTGTTCGCGGCGCAAGCTGGCTTTGCCTGCGCTGCGCCGGGCCGCAGCCGTTCACGACGAACGGCAAGGCCACATCAACAATGAACATTCATGCTGTTTTGAATGTTCATTGGTATGACAGGTGTTTGATTTGCCCAGGCCCCGTTTGTTATGGCTCTCGCCGCACCTGCCCTGGCCGCTGAACAACGGCTCGAAGATTCGCCTGTATCACCTTTTGCAGCACACCCGCAGGTGGGCCGACGTGGACCTGGCGGTTCCCTTCAGCCCCGACGACGCCGCCCACGCCGCCACGGTGCGCCAGTGGGTGAACGAACTGCTGTTTGAGGATTTTCCCGTGCGCCCGGTGGCCAGTGCATTGCCGGGCAAACTTTGGTCGGGGCCGCCGGAGTTTGGCCTGTTTCATCAAACGGGCCTGCCGGGCGAAATCAGTCGCCGTCTTTCTGCGGATGTTTATGATCTGGTGGAGTGTCACCACAGCCTGTGTGCGCCTGCGCTGCCCCGGCTCGGTCCCGCGCCGGTAGTGGTGCATTTCGTGGACTGGCGCTGGCGGGTGCATGGGCGGGAGGCCGTGACGGGATTGAAGGGTCGGTTGCGACGTGCGCTGTTCACCCGCCGGGCGAGGAAAATTGAAGAGGCCATCGCACGCAGCGCCCAAGGTTGTGTGTTCATGAGTGAAGAAGACGCCGCACTGGCTCCGGCGGGGGTGGCCTGCGGTGATCCACAAAATGCCGTGGTGGTGGCCAATGGGGTGGACCTGACAGCCTTTCCATTTGAAGAAAAACCCGGCGAGGGATTGCTCTTCATGGGCACGCTCAACTATGCCCCCAACACCGAGGCCCTGGACTGGTGGTGTCATGAAATCCGCCCGCTGGTGAATAGCCCCCTGGTGGTGGTGGGGTCCAAACCACCGCCGGGCCTGCGGGAGAAACTTTCACTGAATGGTGTCACGCTGTTCGCCGATGTGCCTGAGGTGAAGCCCTTTTTGCAGAGCTGTCGCCTGTTGGTGGCGCCGCTGCGCTCAGGTGGCGGCACGCGCCTGAAGATTCTCCAGGCTTTCGCGGCGGGGCGGGTGGTGGTGAGCACCACGGTGGGGGCCGAGGGGCTGGGGGCGCGGCACGGCGAACACCTGTGGCTGGCCGACACCCCCCAGGATTTTGCCGAAGGAATAACACAATTAAACCGGGATGACGCCCTTTATGCCCGGTTGCGGCAGGGCGCCCGCGCGTTGGTGGTGGAGCGGTTTGGCTGGGAGAAAATCACCCAGGTCCATGAGCGGTTTGTGAAAAGGTTGTTGGTATAAAAATACCTGCAACCCCCTTTACGGCAGCGCTGAACATTCCGAAAAAATGCCCACGTGCTTCAGCAAATTGCCTCAGAATCTCATCTGTTCATGGCTCCCCTGAAACCTCTGATTCACCGTGTGGCTGGTAAAGTGGCCCGGCTGAGGGCTGAGCGCGAAGACCAGCGGGTTTTGCACGCCCTGCCTCCCGCGCCCGACCCCTGGCCCGTGGCGGCGGCTGCGCCCAACACGTTTTTTGACAGCGGGCGGCTGAAGGATCTGGCTCCTTTTGACACATTGCTGCGGCGTTTCTCTCGACAGATGCGCTCGAACCTGCCTCGCTGGGAAGGGGTGCGGGTGTGGGAATATGGCGTGTTGCTGAGCCATGTGCAGGACTGGCGGGGCAAGCGGGTGCTGGACGTGGGGGTGGGTGGGTCCACCTTTCCGCATTTTCTGGGCAGCCTGGGGGCCAGCGTGAGCACGCTGGATTTGCCCGCACCCTTTGACGCGGCGTTTGCCGCCGCAGAGCCAACTCCCCGCCCGGCGCGGGTGGCGGGCACCATGCTGTCGCTGCCCTTTGCGGATGCCAGCTTTGACGTGGTGTTATCCATCAGCGCCCTGGAGCACCTGCAGGAACACCCCGTGACCATGGCGGTGCTGCCGGTGGAGACATTTGTCCACGACACCACCACGGCGCTCAGGGAAATGTGCCGTGTGCTGAAACCGGGCGGTGTGTTTTATCTCACCAGCGAAGCGGCAGATCACCGCCGCGCCGCTGCCGATGATTGGTACAAGAAAAAAGTGGCGGGCAGGGTGGTGTCGGCCTACAGCGAAGAAGAACTTAAAACAGATATGGTTCCTGCCCTGACACAAAGCGGCGTGGTGCTGGAGAACCCCGATTTTGATCTGGCGGCGGCCATGCAGGACAAGTCCCGGTGGAACTTTCGGGGCGAAGGCATCACCACGTTCTGTTTTCTGGGAAAAAAACAGGGCGGATGACGGGTGTTTTCAGGCTGAAACAGCGGGCGGGGCTTCCAGCCAGCAGCGCACATGCCGGTTGCCCTGCTGGACCAGGGGTGGTGCGGACTGGCGGCACTGGTCGGTGACGTGGGGACAGCGGGGGGCGAAACGGCAGCCGGGAATGTTCTGGCGCAGGTCTGGCGGTACGCCTTCGATGGCGAAAAGCCGGTTGACCCGCTGGTTCAGGCGGGGCAGGCACCGGAAGAGGCCCTGGGTGTAGGGGTGGTGCTGTTGTTCAAAC
>CAYJOG010000144.1:3621-7071 GCA_964371695.1 uncultured bacterium | reverse complement strand
AAAAGGCTGAGGATGCGGTTAAAGTGGTAGCGAAAGAAAAAGGCTTTGCCTATGAGCGCGACGGCAGCGTGTATTTTGCGGTGGAGAAGTTTCCCGAATACGGCAAGCTGAGCCATCAGGACATCGACACCCTGCGGGACCGCCTGCCAGAGGAATATGGCAAAAACGACAAGGTGGATTTCGCCCTGTGGAAACGCCGCCAGGAGGGCGAGGGCATGTTCTGGCCTTCCCCCTGGGGAGAAGGCCGCCCCGGCTGGCACATCGAGTGTTCGGCCATGAGCCAGAAATACCTGGGCGAATCTTTTGATATTCACGGCGGCGGCGTGGACCTCGTTTTCCCCCACCACGAAAACGAAATCGCCCAGAGCGAATGCGCCACCGGCAAACCCTATGCGCGGTTCTGGCTGCACAACGGCCTCATCACCGTGGGCGGCACCAAAATGAGCAAGTCCCTGGGTAACTTTCTCACCATCCGCAAGGCGCTGGAAAAATATCCCGCCGTGGTGCTGCGCCACGCCATGCTGGATCACCACTTTGCCAGTCAGGCCGACTTTGGCGAAAACGTGCTGCTGGACGCCACCCGGCGCATTTATTACTTCCACCGCACCCTGCAGGGAATCTGTCAGCGCCTGGGGGTGGACTTCGCCCTCCACGCCCCGCCGGACACCCACTGGCCAGGAGCCGCCCACGCCTGTTTTGAACGTTTCCTCAAGGCGATGCAGGACAACATCAACACCGCCCAGGGGCTGGTGGCGATGGGCGAGGTGATGACACAACTCAACAACCTGCTCTCCAAACCCAAATGGAATGAAAGCGACGAAATTCTGGCCAAGGCGCTGCTCGGCTGCGCCGCCGCCATGAACACCGTGCTGGACGTGCTGGAGACACCCGCCGCCTTGCTGGACACCCTGCAATACCAACTGTTGCAGGCCCGGCACGTGACCGTGGAAAAAGTGCAGGAGCTGGTGACGCAACGCCAGAGCGCCCGCGCCAGCAAGGATTACGCCGCCAGCGACAAACTGCGCGACGAACTGCTGGGCCTGGGCATCAAGGTGCTGGACCGCAAGGACGGCACGAGCGACTGGATGCTGGACCCGGCGGGGGTTTGACGCCGCCGCCTACGCCCGCATTTTTTTAATTCGGGACCGGGCGGTTTCCGCCGCCAGACGGGGAGATTCTTCGTCGAACTGGTTTTGAAGACTTTCCCAGATTTTTGCGAGGGCGAACTTTTCCATCACACCCCCCAACAGAGGAAAATCACAGTTGGCCGTGAGCGTCATGTCCTGCGTGCTGGTGCCGTCACCGTTGTCTGTCAGGTGAGAGCGCATGCCCAGGCGCAGCAGGTTTTTGAGCGTGTTGGGTTCGATTCTGACGGCGTAGATGCCCGTGGCCGGGTCCCACAGGCCGTGCTGTGTCCAGCCCATGTTTTCGGGTTTGAGCAGGTTCGCCAGGGCGGCGGGAATGGGCGGATTCAGCAACACCGCCAAGTCCACCCGCCGTTTGCCGTCTTTCCACTCGCCGCTGATGATTTTGCAGTCCTTGACGTCCTTCATGGCGATGACGATGCCGGGGTCTGCCAGAGGCTCGTCAATCAGGGTTTCCACCAGCCGGTTCAGCGGGCAGGGCCAGTGCAAAAGATGTCGGGCGGTGGCCATAAAAACGGAACCCCTTCTGGGGATGGGGCAGTGTAGCGGCACGGCAAAGCGGCTGCCTCAATTTTTGAGAAGTTTTTCGAGGGTCTCGGCAGGCGTCGGCGGAAACCCAAGGCATCGCTCTACAAAACTGGTCACGGTGTAATCATCCCCCTCCCGCTGCGTGGGCACATGCACAACAAAATCACCTTTCAGACAGCGTTTCACCACGGGCACGAGATCTTCGTGATACCCCTCATACACCGCCATGTCCTTGATCCATTCGTCGCGGGCGTCGGGCTGTTTGAGAAGCTTTTCCAATCGCTGCCCCAGTGTTTTGAGCGCGCCAGGGTAACAGTCCAGCAGTTGCAGGTCATAGATCACCGTCTGGGCCATTTCGCCGGTGGCGTGAAAGGTGCCCAGCACATGGCGCATTTTGCGTTTGGGGGTGAGCGCCAGGCCGGTGCGGTCCAGCGGGTTGATGGACCCCTCAGACATGAGGGCGAAAAACCTTATGAATTGGTTTTTCAGCAGATGGGCGCGGGGGTTGTCCCGCACCGGCGCCTCCTGGCTGGTGCCGATGGCGTCCACATTGGCCACTGTGAAACGCCACATGTGGCTGATGCCCTGCACCACCTGCCACAGGGTGGGGATTTCCTGAATGTGGCCGCGCTCTTTCAGCAGGCCCAGGTTTTTCTGCAGCAGACGGGGATTGTGCAGCAGCAGGTAATAGACCCAGGGAATCGGCGCGTTGGGGGCTGGCGAATGGGCGTTACTCCCTGAAACAGGGCGCTTGGTTTTTGCCGTTGCGGTTGTGACCATGGCCCCAGGATAACACAAAATGACTCGCCAGTCATTCCGTTTTACTCTTTAATAATGCCTGCCACGCCTTCATCAATTTGGAACGAACCATCCGGCAACATTTTCCGGTCCAGACCAAACCCTTCGTCATAGGCCCACAGCGCCCAGCCCAGGCCGTGGGCCTCAAAAGCCGACCTGGCATCTCGATACCACATCAACAAATCCTCGCGGGGGGCGTGGGGCGGATACACACCGAATTCCCCCACCCACAGGGGCACACCATGTTTTTTGCCCCAGGCCGCCGCCCGGCCCACGTGGTTTTTCATTTTTTCGGCGTTCCAGCCAAAACGGCAATAAGAGCGCAGGGTTTCTTTCACCCAGGGCGTTTTCGCCTGCCCAAGCGCCCCCTGGCAGCGCGGCATCTCCCCCGGATAGGGCACGCTCCGCAACTGGGCCACGGTGGCGTCGGGTGTCCAGCCCGCACCCTGATGGGTGAAAAAGAAGGGGTCGTAGACATGAAAGGTATACACCACGTTTTTGTCTTTCAGGGGCTGAATCTGGCTGAACCCCGACACCGCCGAAAAATAAGGCCAGGTGGCCACAATCGTGTGATTTGGGGCCTGCCTGCGCACCACAGCCGCCAGCTTTTCCTGCAAGGGCAACCAGCCTTGTGGATTTTTGAGAAACGCAGGCTCGTTGAGCAGTTCAAAAAACACTCGCTCCGGGTCTGTTTTTTTCCAGTGACCCGCCAGCGCCCCCCACAGGGTGATGAGGGTTTTCTGATAGGCCGGGTCTTTTTCGGGGCCGGTTTTGTTTTCGTCGTGCAGGTCCAGCACCACCGCCAGATCGTGTTTGAGCAGCAGCGCGATGGCCTTGTCCAGATGCTCCAGATAAAAGTTGTCCTTCAGCGCGGGCTGGCCGCCTTTGAGTAGATATTGGGGGTGAAACGCCAGCCGCACGTGGGTCAGACCCAGCGAACGCAGCATCACCCGCCCGGCGGCGTCGTAGCTGGTGCCGC
>CAYJOG010000144.1:0-3611 GCA_964371695.1 uncultured bacterium | reverse complement strand
GGCAGACCCAGCGAACGCAGCAGCAACACGTCCTGCGCCTTGATGTGACCGGCGTAAAACGCGGGTGTGTGAGACTTGGGAAACCGGAACCAGCGGGAAAGATTCACCCCCCGGCTCAGGCGCTGAAGGCGCGCCGGGGACACCCCCTGGCCATCCTGGGCCTGGGCAGGCCCCCCGGCAGCCATACCAAGGGCGAAAAACAGGATCACCACCCACCGGCACACCCGCAGCATCAAAAAACGATAACCGCTGACAAACTTTTTTTCAGTGTTGGACAAAGGGACTGATTCTCCTATACTCACAAAATGACTGGCATGTCAGTCTCCATCCGAAAGCCCCTCCATCGGGCCAACCGTTCCCAAAGGCGGTGAAAAAAGTGAACAAACCTTCCTCCCCCAACCAACCCACCAACTGGCGTGCGCTTTATGCCATCGCGCTGGTGGGGCTGGTGAACCTGTTCGGCTTTGGCTTGGTGTTTCCCCTGCTGCCCCGCCTCACCACCCGTTTTGGCGGCGGCGGCTCACAAATGGGCTGGATCATCGCCCTCTATGCCCTCATGGGCCTTTTGCTCAGCCCCATCATGGGCATGCTCAGCGACCGCTTTGGCCGCAAACCCCTCATCACCTGGGGGCTGGTGGGCGTGGCGGCGGGACATGCCCTGTTTGCCCTCACGGGTTATCTGGTAGAGAACTCCCCTTTCACCAATGCTTTTTTCATCATGTATCTGGCCCGCGTGGTGGGGGGCGGTTTCAGCGCCCACATGGGGGTGGCCCAGGCCTATATCACCGACAACACAAGCCCCCAGGACCGCGCCCGGGGCATGGGCATCATGGGCATGGGTTATGGCGCAGGATTTGTGCTGGGACCGGCGGCGGGGGGCCTGCTGGCTCACCGGTTTGGCCTGTTCATGCCCTTTTGGGTGGCGGCGACCACCAGCGTGCTGGCGGCGGTTATCGCCCAGATCGTGCTTAAAAACAATCCCGCCCCCAAGCGGGTGCAGACAGAAAAAACCTCCCTGTGGCGCAGCCTGAGTCTGGATCAGGTGCTGCAACCCCAGCACCGTGGCCCCTTCGCCCTGTTCTTTCTGGTGCCCTTTGGGTTTGCCGCCCTGGAACTGGCCATTGTGATGTACGGCGAGCGCCAGTTGGGCCTGGGAGAAGCGCACCTGGGCGGCCTGTTCGCATTTGCGGGTGTGCTGGTGGTGTTCACACAAGGTTTTTTATTGGGCTGGCTGCGCAAACACTTTAGCGAGCTGACATTGATTCGCGTGGGGGCCATGCTGCTGCCGATTGGCATGTTTCTGGTGCCCGTCACCAAACCCCTGCTGGACACGGGGCGGTATCTTTTTGCGCCTTCGGTGGGACTTTGGCTGGTGGCGGCCCTGGTGGCCATCGCCTTTCTGGCGGTGGGCGACGGCCTTAAGGAACCCTCCCTCATGGCCTATTTTTCACACCGCGCCGAAGGCGAAAACCAGGGTGGCCTTATGGGCATGGCCCAAAGCGTGATGGGACTGGGGCGTGTGCTTGGCCCCCTGTTTGCCGGTCAGGTGTTTGACCGCATTGGTCCGGCCTGGCCGTTTCTCACCGGTGGCGTGATTCTGGCGGGGGGGCTGGTGATCAGCTTCACCCTGCTGCAACCCCCCAAAACCCTGGCCCACGAAGACGCCCTGTGCGCCCGGGCGGCCAGTTGAAAAATCCATAAAGCGCCGCGTGGGCGGCTTTCCTTCAGAAAAAATCGGACCTTTGTTTTTTTTCTTTTGGTAGAACGGGCATCCCTGCCTGTTTCAAAAAAATGAGGACAAAAACCCTTTTCTTTCCAAACAGGCAGGGATGCCTGTTCTACCAGAACTCTTTGTTGGGGCCATCGGCACAGGCAACGTCCCCGCTTATAACCAAACAAGACCCAGCTTTCTTTTTTAGGGCCTTGTTTGGCCAGCCTGCTTTGAAAAAGTCCGGGCCTGCTAGACTGCTGCTTTCGACGGAGAAACCTTGATTGCCGCTGCCCCCGACACCCAAAGCGCCCTTGTGGGCATTCATGCGCGTCTGAAGGGGGGCCGCAAACCCAAGGTGGTGCTCTGTTATCCGCCGGTGGTGATGCAGGACCGTTACCACAGCATCGCCCGCTGGGTGACGGTGGTGCCCCAGGGCATGGCCATTCTGGCGGCGGTGCTGCGCGAGCAGGGCTTTGAAGTGGCTTGTGTGGATTCCGTGGCGGAAAAACTCACCCGTCAGGAAGTGCTCAAGCGGGTGCTGGATGAAAACCCCGACGTGGTGGGTTTTTCTTCCACCACACTGGTGGTGACCAATGCGGCCCGCATCGCCGGCGCCCTCAAACAGGCGCGGCCCGACATCGTGACACTGGTGGGGGGCGCACACTTCAGCGCCGTGCCGGTGGAAACGCTCAACCGTTTCCCGGAGTTTGACCTGGGGGTGGGGGGCGAGGGCGAGTTCACGCTGCCAGAGCTACTGAACACCTTTGTGACCGGCGGCGATCTGGCAAACGTAAAAGGCTTGGTGTACCGCGAAGAAGGCGAGCCGGTGTTCACGCCGCGCCGCGAACTGGTGCAGGACATGGACAGCCTGCCCATGCCTGCGTGGGATCTTTTCCCCGACCTGCCCAAGTATTACCAGCATGTGACGGTGCGCATAGACCGCGTTCCCAGCGCCAGCCTGCTCATCAGCCGGGGTTGCCTCAAAGGCGAATGCACTTTTTGCGCACGGGATTTTTACAGCAGCAAAACCCGCATCCACAGCCCCCAGCGGGCGCTGGAGATGATTCGCCACCTGCAGGAGAACTACGGTATCAAGTCCATCAATTTTGAAGACGAAGACCTGCTCATCTTTCGCAAGGTGCTCAAACAGTTCTGCCAGTTGCTGATTGACGAAAAGGTGGACATCACCTGGGCCATCAGCGGACGGGTGGACGTGGTGAAGCCCGACCTGCTGGAGCTGATGAAGGCCGCCGGTTGCTGGTCCATCAGTTATGGCGTGGAAAGCGGCGACCAGCAGGTGCTGGACAACATGAAAAAGAACGTTTCTCTGGACCAGATCAAACAGGCGCTGCAATGGACCCGCGAGGCGGGCATCAGCCCCAAGGCGTTTTTCATGGTGGGTTCGCCGGGCGACACGCTCCAGACCATCCGCAAAACCACACAGTTCGCCCTGGACCTGCCCCTGGATTATTTCCAGATGAGTTACTTCGTGCCCCTGCCCGGCACCGAGATTTACACCAACTGGCAGAAATACGGCACGTTTGAAGACGACTGGGAGAAGATCAACATCTGGAACCCCATCTTCATCGCCCACGGTCTGTCGCGGGAGATTCTGGAACGTGAAAGCATGCGGGCCTTTCGCAAGTTTTATCTGCGCCCTCACATCATCTGGATGAACATCAAACGGGCCTTTCGCACCCGTTATGTCATCAAACACGTGCAGGACGCCTTCAGGTTTCTGGGTTTTCTGGCGAAGGGTTAGTGGTTCATCTGGTTAAAAAAGGAGTAGGTGCGGTGTCCCCACCGCACCCATACAGCAGCGATGAGGACATCGCTGCTACTCATCTCATACCAATGAACATTCAAAATAGCAGGAATGTTCATTGGTTTTATTGGCCTT
>CAYJOG010000143.1:0-7094 GCA_964371695.1 uncultured bacterium | reverse complement strand
GGCCTGGGCACGGTGGCAGCGGGGGCTGGACCGCCGCCTTCATCCGGCGCGCCACGCCATGAGGGTGTGGTTGCCCATGGCGGCGGCTTTTGCCCTGGTGCTGGGCCTGTGGGCCAATCAGAAGGGTTATCTTGCGGTGTGGGGTGAGCGCCCGGCCCAGGTGTCTGCCCTGGGAGATGCCGCCACCGCCCAGGGTCACGAACTGGCCGAAGTGCTGGGTGAAGAGGTGGGGCTGGAAACCCCGGAGGCGTCCACCCAAACCACCAGTGCTGAAAAAGGTGACGAAGTGGCCGAGGCTTTTTCTTACATGCAGGACGACGACACGCTGATGTTGATGTCGGTGATGGGCGTGACGGAGGAGTAGGTAATTTTGTGTAAGTTTATGCACAGTTTTCCGCCTTGTCGCGCCCGTTAACCGAACAACAGAACGCCCTCGACCCCCTCTCCCCTTGAGGGAGAGGGTTGGGGTGAGGGGTTTATTCAAAAGCAAAAAACCAAATTGGATTTTTGTTCTTTTTTTCAGGCAGGCAAGATGCCTGCCCCACCAAAAACTGTTTTTTTTTGTTTTGCCCCGGCACTGTCGTGCCGCTGGGTGCGCCCGGCATCTTCAATATGCGGACGCAATCCCAAAACCCTTCCCGCGCCCCATTACTCAGCGCTACCCCGCCAAGTTTTCTTCCAGCCATTTCACCAGCAGGCCGGGGGTGTCGGTGATCAGACCGTCCACACCGTTTTCAATCAGCCGATGCCAGTCGCGGGGCAGGTTCACGGTCCATGTGTTCACCAGCAGGCCCAGACTGTGGGCCAGGGGCACGTGGCCGGGCAGCACCGAAAAATGATAGGGGTGCAGGGCGCTCACGCCGTGGCGCAGGGCCGAGAGAGGCATGAGGTGAAACTGATACAGCGCGCCTAGGGCGATGCCTGCGTCTTGCCGCCGCACTTTTTCCAGCGCCCGCCAGTCAAAGGCGCTGACGAGCACTTGATCGTGCAGGCGCAGGCGCTGCACCAGCCGCACCACCGGCTCCACGGCGCGGGTTTCCTTGATCTCGATGTTCACCCGGCCGCCCAGGCGTTTGACTTCTTCCAGCACCCTGAGCAGAGGGGGGATCGGCTCGCGGCGGAACGCGCCCCCGTGGCGGCGGCCAATGAAGGCCAGGCGGCAGTCTTCGTCGCTCAGGTGATCCAGCCGCCCTGGCTGGCCCACCATGCGGGGCAGGGTGTCGTCGTGAAACACCATGGGGGTGCCGTCCTGATTCAGCCGCACGTCCAGTTCCACCATGTCCGCGCCATCTTCAAAGGCAATCAGAAAACCCGACAGGGAGTTTTCCGGGGCCTTGCGGGGCGAGCCACGATGGCCAATCACCATGGGGCGGGTTGTCATAGATGTAATTTATCAGATGAGCCCAATTTTGAGTGGATGAATAGAGCCCTTGAGCCGGGAGCGCTTTGCCGTTACACTGCCGCTCCTTTGTAAACGGGGAGGAATCGTCATGCCCAATACCAAAAGCGCCAAGAAGCGCCTGAAACAGTCTGAAAAAGCCCGCGACCGCAATCGCGCCGTGCGCACACGGGTGCGCAACGCCACCAAAGAGGCCCGTCAGGTGCTCTCTGCCGGGGCCGAAAACCAGGCCGATGTGGTGAAAACCGCCCTGAAGGAACTGGACAAGGGCCACACCAAAGGGGTTTATAAAAAAGAGACAGTGAACCGGTTGAAAAGCCGCTTGGCCAAAAAGCTGGCGGCGGGCAAAAGCGCCGGTTAAAGCATTTTCATGAACCATGTGGAGTAGGCGCGGTGTCCTCACCGCGCAGGCACATAACGGCGATGAGGACATCGCCGCTACGCAAAACCTGTTTTAAAAGTCCGTCGTGGACTTTTAAAACCCAACGCCATCGGGGGCAAAGCCCCCTCGGCGTGGCGAAAACCTCAACTTCTTCCAAGTTTCGGTTTTCGGGTGCGGTCATCCATAACCGCAAGAGCCTGTTTGAATTACACCATGTTCCACAGGGCGCAATTTTAAAACAGGCTCTCAGAGTTCACGGGCTTGGTGAGGCTGCCCTGATCCACCGGCAAGAGCTGGGCGGAGGTGGATAAATGGACGCCGGGGTGGTGCAGGGTGTCCGGCAGGACAGGGCAGCGGCTGGTGCAGCAGGCGGCTGCGCCGGGGCGGAGGCGCATCGCGTGGCCTTTCACACCCTGGGCTGCAAGGTGAACTTTTTCGACACGGGGGCCATGACGGCGTTGGTGGCCGGACGTTATCGTGTGGTGGAGGGGTTTGACGCCGACGCACTGGTGCTGAACACCTGCGCCGTCACCCACGCCGCCTGGGTGGACGCCCGGAAAATCCTGCGGCGTTTTCGCCGCCACAACCCCCAGGGCAAAGTGGTGCTCACGGGGTGTTATGCCCAAATCGCCCCGCAGGAGGTCGCCGCGCTTAAAGAGGTGGACTGGGTGCTGGGCACCCGCGACCGCAACCGCCTGACCGAAGTGCTGGATGCGCTGCTGTCGGGTCCACCCATGTCATCCGGGGCTGTCATTACCGTGAGTGATGTTTTTGCCGCCCGCGAAATGGAGCCGCTGTTTTTGCCCCGTGCGCCGGGCCGCACGCGGGGGTTTCTGCGGGTGCAGACGGGGTGTAATTACCGTTGTAGTTTTTGTGTGATTCCCCTGGCCCGCGGCAACAGCGTGTCGGTGGATTTTGATGACGCGCTGGAACAGGCGGCGCGGCTGATTGAGGCCGGGCACGGCGAAATCTGCCCCACGGGTATTCACGTGGCGGATTACGGCAAAGACCTGCGCCCCCGGCGGTCGTTCACCGAGCTTTTGCACGCGCTGCTGGAGCTGCCGGGCCTGAAACGTCTGCGGTTGAGTTCCCTGGACCCCCACGAGGTGGACGACGAACTGATTGAACTGGTGTGTCAGCATCCCCTCATGGCGCGGCACCTGCACGTGGCGGTGCAGTCTGCGGATGAAGACGTGCTCAAAGCCATGAAACGGCGGCACAGCGCGGCTGATTTTGAAAAGCAGGTGCTGGCGGTGCATCGTCTTAATCCGCAGGTGGCTGTGGGCACGGACCTCATCACGGGTTTTCCCACCGAGACAGAGGCGCAGCACCAACGCACGGTGGACTGTCTGACATCGTTGCCGCTGGCCTATTTTCACGTGTTCCCCTACAGCACCCGACCCGGCACGGCGGCGGCGGCGCTGGCGGCGCTCCCCCCCGGCGTGGTTCCGACACGGGCGGCGGAACTGCGCCAGCTAGGAGAAAAAAAATCCGAAGGTTTTGCCAGCGCGCTGTTGGGCCAGCGTGTGCAGGTGCTGGTGGAGAAACCGGATGAGGCCACCGGCAGGCGCCGGGGTTGGTCCAGTCAGTATGTCCGGGCAGTGTTTGCAGAAGGGGTCCGGCCCCCGCCCGGCGACATGGTGAGTGCGCTGGTCACTGGCGCTCAGGGCGCTCAGGTGAATGTTGTGCCGGTGGGTTGATAAGAGCCTGTTTTAAAAGTGCGTCATGTGTAACAGGGCGCACAACAAACAGGCTCCTGCGGTCATGGATGACCGCACCCGAAAGCCGAAACTTTGAAAAAGTTGAGGTTTTCGCCACGCCGAAGGGGCTTTGCCCCGATGGCGTTGGGTTTTAAAAGTCCACGATGGACTTTTAAAACAGGTCTAACATACACCGATGTCCTCCCATGAGCCGCTGACCTTTTATTTCGATTACCTTTCGCCCTATGCCTATTTCGCGTGGTTCATGGTGGAGCGCCTGCGCCGTGAACATGACCTGGAGCTTCGTCTTCAGCCCGTGCTGTTTCCGGCGCTGCTCAACCACTGGGGCCAGTTGGGACCGGCGGAAATTCCCCCGAAGCGTCTGTTTGTCTTCAAGGACATCGTGCGCCACGCCCACCGCGAGGGCCTGCCGCTGAAAGGCCCCGCCCGGCATCCCTTTAATCCACTCCTGCCCCTGCGGCTTTCACTGCGGGAAGTGGCCGGTGAACATCAGGAAAAAGTAGTGGCGGCGTTGTGGCGCATGGGGTGGGCAGACGGCGGGGACTATGCCAACGCCGACGCACTGAAAGACGCCCTGGACAAAGCTGGTTTGCCCACAGAGGAATTGTTTGAAAAGGCCCAGTCGCCAGAGGCCAAAGAGGCCCTGCGCCAGCACACCGACGAGGCCATCGCCCTGGGTGTGTTTGGTGTGCCCACCATGATTGTGCGAGGCGAACTTTTCTGGGGCAAAGACCAGTACGAATCCATGGACCGATTTTTGAAGGGCGAAGACCCGCCGGAGGTTTCAGCGGTGGCGGAAATGATGGGGCGTGTCAGCGACGTGAAGCGCAAAAAATAGGGCGCGGTTTCCCGCGCCCTTCTTGTATACAGGAGTAGAGGCTATGTCCTCATCGCCGTTTATTTCATGCGCGGTGTGGACACCGCGCCTACTCCATATATTTTCCTAATCTGCTCTATTCCTCTTCTTCTTCCGCTTCTTGGTGAGAAAGGCTGGGGTCCACGGGCGAGGTGGATTTTTCCTGTGCTGCGGCCGCTTGGCCCCGCAGTTCGGGGCGGCGGATCTGTCCGCCGGTGCCACCTGTTTCATAAGCAAACTTCATGGCGATGACCGCCGCCACCAGCACACCCGCCAGCACGGCCGGGTTTTGCTGGTTTTTCATCAAACCAAACACCAGGGCGGCGCCCGCAATCACCGCCAGCCCAATGGCGATTTTGACAAAACCTTCGGCAGCGTCTTCGTGGGCTTCGATGCGGCTTTCGCTCACGCCCTGGGCGTGCTCGATGGGTTCTTCGGCCCGTTGTCCTGTTTTCAGGGCGGGCACGGCGCTTGCTCCCGCCAACGCCAGCAGCAACAGGGCCGCCGGGGCCGTGGCGCGCAGTTTGGGTATGAACGAAACCACCAGCAGGCCAATGCCAAAAGCGATGCCCAGAATGGGCACGTGATTGATCAGCAGGTGGGCGTGAACGTCATTGATGGGCATTTTGTGGTCCTTTCTGTGAACCTGAAATGTTAGGGCTTTTTGTGAGTCCGGTGTGGTGTCACTTCGCCGCCCCGGCTCATCGCCTCAGCAGCACCGTGGCCAGAGAAAGGAGTGTTTGAAGGAAAGGAGAGGGGGAAAGGTTGTCCGCTGTGGCCAAAGGCCGGTGAGCCGGTGGCCGCAGAAAGTGCCCCTGCGGCGGAAGCAGCCCCGTCAGAAAACCCGCCGCCACCATGGGCCATTGGGTGGCTTTGGGGTGTTGGTTATCCCCCAGGTCGGTGAGGGCCAGGTGAAACTCCACGCAGCCTTCGGGGTGGGCCAGGGGGCTGAGGGTGTTGGGGCCATCCCCGTCTTGGGTGGTTTCCTGCTGGTCCTCCAGACAGTGACGGCCAATGGCCAGGGAAAGATAACCCGGCCCGGCGTCTTCCTGGCACACCACCAGATCCATGTTGGCGGTGAAGCAGAGCGTGAGCAGTCCCAGCAGGGCCGCCGGAAGCAGCCAGGCCAGACGCAGTCGCCGGGCGGGTTTGAAATTTTTGAGGCTGGAAAAAATGGCCACATCCTATTGATACTCCACTTGTGGAAACTGTCAATAAAAATAGACATTGTTGCGTTGAAAATGAATCTCAATAGTCTTGGATAGGGGAAGGATTTGTTTGTGAAATGGCAATTTCAGTAAGCGGTTAAAATCAACCATGTGCATAAGAACTGGCTGGAATGGCTGCAAGCCGCTCAACCCTTGGTGGAACTGGCGGCTGTGCAGCAGTCAGACACCGCTCAGGCGGTGCTGGAAACCGGCAAAAACGGCCTGACCACGCTGAAGGCCAGCAACGGCACGGAGTCCTTTTATCTGCACAGCACCCGGAATCCGCAGCGGGAGGCCGAGCGCTGGCTGGAGGGGTTTGAACTGGCGCAGGAGGCCGGGCCGTTTCTGGTGTATGGCCTGGGCCTGGGACATCACCTCCGGGCGCTTCGGGGGTGTTTTCCACAGGCGCGCATTGCTGTGGTGGAGGCCAATCTGGCGCTGTTGCGGGTGGTGCTGGAAAAAGGAGACGTCCAGGACCTGCTGCAGGACAAGCAGATCACCCTGCTGGCGGCGTCTGCTCAAAAACTCCAGCAGGATATTTCTAACTGGCTGCGGGACCTGACCGAGGCGGAGCGGCGGAACTTCCGCCTTCTCTACCACGAGCCGTCCCTGCGTGCTGCGCCGCCGGGGGCCAAGGATGTGCGCGAGGTGTTTGAATATCACTGTAATGCCGAGCAGGCGGCCAACAAGCTGCCTTTCAGCCAGGAATACCACATCCACCGCGAGGCCTATCTGCGGGGAGAGGCCGCGCCCGGCAGGCCGTTCTCGCGGTTGCTGGGCCGCTTTGAAGGGTTTGCCGCCGTGGTGGTGGGGGCGGGGCCGTCTTTGGACCAAAACGTGCATCACCTGCGGGAGGTGCGTGACCGCGCCCTGATTGTGTGTGTGGACGTGGCGGTGAAAACCCTGCTGGCCCACGGCGTGACGCCCCACGTGGTGGCCACGCTGGACCCGCAGATACACACCCCCAAATACCGCCAGTTTTTTGAAGGCATTGAAAACCCTCCCGGCATGTTGCTGCACTCGCTGGGATCCTGCCCGGACCTGACGGCGCTTTATCCGGCAGACCGGCGGTTTTGTTTCATCAGGTCCCAGGACCTGAAGGACGAACGGGTGGGGCACATGGGCTATGGGCCGCAAGACGTGCTGGAAAAAAACTCGTCGGTTTTTCTCATGGCGCTCAACGCGCTCCGGCAGATGGGCGTGACCGTGATGGTGCTGGTGGGCTCGGATCTGGCGGTGTTGCGGGACCGCACCCACACGGCCCACATGCACACCCAACCGCTGGATGACGCCACCTGGGAAGGCTTGCGTGAAATTCCCGGTTATCACGGCGGCTGGGTGCGCACCCTGCCAGTGTTTTATCTTTTTTTGCGCAACATCGAAAACTTCGTGAAAGACAATTCTGAGCTGAAGATCATCAACGCCACCGAGGGCGGCGCAGCCATTGCCGGTGTGGCCCAGTGGCCCCTTGAAAAAGTGGTGCAGGAATTGCTGCCGGAGAAATAGGGCTTTGGGTGGCGTGAATAAA
>CAYJOG010000142.1:4836-7121 GCA_964371695.1 uncultured bacterium | reverse complement strand
GGCCACCACCGTGGCGTTGCGCGACTCGCCAGAGAGCAGGGCCATTTCGCCAAAGGTTTCTCCCTCGCCCAGCACGGCGATGGTCTTGCGGCCGTCGGGGCCATCCACCAGCACTTCCACCTTGCCCGACTCGATGAGATACAACGAGTCGCCATATCCCCCCTGGCTGAACACCACCGTGCCCGCCGGAAAAAACCTGTCCTCCACGTGATGCACAATGGCCCGCACCTCGGCGGGGGGCAGGCTGGCCAGGATGTCCACCTTGCTGAGTTTGCCCAGCAGGTCGGAATAGGCCTGTTTCTTGTTTTGCTTGAGACGCGCCGTGAGGGTGGAGGCTTTGCGCAGAAATCCCCCCATGTTGCTGAAGACCTGATCCAGGCCGATGAACACCAGACACCCCAGGGCCGCCCCCAGCGCCAGAGGCACAAAACCCTCTTTGGGTGTGGGGAAATGGGTTAGGGCCGAGGCCACGAGTTCCAGTGTGAGCGCGCAGATCAACGCGCCCGCGCCAAAGGCCATCACACCCGCCACCACCTTGGCCCCCGGCCGGGTCCACAGGCCGATCACCGCGCCAATGGGCAGTGAAATGGCGCTGAGGCCACCAAAAATAAACGCCAGCATCACAGGGTTGTCAAACATGGGAACCACCTTTCGATATGGGCCGTGCAGAGGGGAACGGGGGCAGTATACAGAGAGATTCGGGTTGTCCGCCAAACCGTCAATTTTTCGTCCGGCCAGATCCCTCCTATAACATGTTCCCATGAAGCCGCCGCCGCCCAAGACCCATTCTCCGGTGCATAACCTGCTCGCCCGCCGCAGGCAACTGGCCCAGGAGCTGGAAGACGGCGTGGTGGCCCTGGTGTTTGCGGGCCACGAGGTGGTGCGCAACCACGACGTGATGTTTCCCTTCCGCGCCCGCAGCAACTTTATTTATCTGGCGGGGTTTGAAGAACCCGGTGCGGTGCTGGTGCTGGACACGCGCCACGGCAAACCCAAGTGGACAGCGTATCTGGAAGAGCGCGACGAACACATGGCGGTGTGGCTGGGTGAGCGGCCCTCTTTTGCCGAGATGGCCAAGCAGCATCACCTCAACGAGATCAAACCCACCCACGCTTTTGAAAAAGACCTGCCGGGCCTGCTGGCGGGGGCCGACGCGGTGTATCACGTTCCCGGCGAGGACGCGGATGAAGACAAACGCCTGATGGGCGCGTGGGCGCGGGTGCGGGCTGCCGCCCGGCGGGGGGCCATGCCGCCCCTGGTGCTGGTGGACCTGAGCGAAATGCTGGGGGGCATGCGACTGTTCAAGGACGAAACCGAAATCGCCGCCCTCAAAAAGGCCACCGCCGCCAGCGCGGTGGGTCACGGCGCAGCCCGCATGGCCGCCGAGCCGGGGGCGAAGGAATATCAGGTGCAGGCGGCTTTGGAGCAGGGGTTCAGACACGCCGGGGCGCTCAGGCTGGGATATGACCCCATCGTGGCCAGCGGCCCCAACGCCTGCGTACTGCATTACGTCAAAAACAATCGCACCCTCAAAAAGGGCGACCTGCTGCTGATTGACGCGGGCGGCGAGGTGGACGGCTACACCGCCGACATCACCCGCACGTTTTGTGTGGGGGCCGCGCCTTCGGTCCAGCAAAAGGCCATATTGGACATTGTGCTGAACGCCCAGCAGGCGGCCTTTGACACCGCCCGGCCAGGGGCCACGCTGGCGGCGGTGCACGAGGCCGCGCAAAAGGAACTGGCCCGCGGCCTGATCGCCCTGAAGGTGTTGGGGGGGCCTCTGCGCTCGGTCCTCAAAAACAACGCCCTGGGGCCGTTTTATCCCCACGGCACCAGCCACTGGCTGGGGCTGGACGTACACGACCCCTGCCCTTACCGCGATCGCGACGGCCAGCCCATCACGCTGGCGCCGGGCATGGTGTTCACCGTGGAGCCGGGGCTTTATTTCCGCAGTGCCGCGGCCCAGGCCGCGCCCAAATTCGCGGGCATCGGCGTGCGCATCGAAGACGACGTGCTGATGACGCAGAAGGGCCATGAAATCCTGACCGCCGCCGTGCCCAAGCCGTGAGTCCAAAGAAAGAAGCCGGAGGTGGGAAGTCAGAAACTGGAAAAAGAGAAATGCGCCCTCCCAATCAATCTCGTCTTCCGGCGTCATTCCCGCGAAAGCGGGAATCCAGTAAAACAAAGGCGAAAAACTTTTTCTTTTGGTGGTGGGGCGGGCGACAGTGGGGGGGGGGGGGGGGGCCGCGCCCCCAGCACAACAAAAAAACAACTAATTGGTTTAA
>CAYJOG010000142.1:0-4826 GCA_964371695.1 uncultured bacterium | reverse complement strand
AATTTTTTTTTTGTGTGGGGGGGGGGGCGCTGGGGGGGGGGGGCGGCCCCCGCCCGCGTCAAAAAAAAATAAAAAATCATTTTTTTTTAAACGGGCGGGCGGGGACGCCCGCCCCACTGAAAGAAAAAAGAAAACAGAAGAAGGTGTGCTGTTTTTCTTTCAACTGGGCTGCCGCATTCGCGGGAATGACGGCGGAGGGGTGTCGGATTTTTTCCTTTTCCAGCCTCCAGCTTCCATCTCCCGCTTCCTGTTTTCCGGCCTCCCCCTCATTTTTGGATGTCGGCGGGGGATTGGTATTACCATGCCCGCCATGCCCACGGGCGCGTCTGACACCCCCACGCTGGAATCCCTGCGCACCATCGTGGCTTTTGCGCCCATGCCGGATGACCTGCTGCGATCGCTGGCGCGGCATTGCCGGCTGATGCATTTCGCCCGGGGCGAAACAGCCTTTTTGCAGGGCGAAGCGGCCAGCCGTTTTTTTGCCGTGTGCCAGGGCAGTTTCAAGCTCATCAGCACCAGCCCCACGGGCAAGGAAATTTTGCTGCATCTGGTGCTGGAAGGGGAAGTGATGGGGGCCGTGGTGGCGGTGCAGGGGCGGCCCTATCCCGCCACCGCCGTGGCCCTGCGCCGCAGCATGGTGCTGGAGATTCCCACCGCGCCTTTTCTGCGCCTGACCGAAGACGAAAATCTGGCCACCGAGGGCCTGCTCAAACAGGTGATGACCCGCGTGCATGAAAGCCACGCCCTGCGCACCATGCAGACCGAGCGGGTGGAGACGCGGCTGGCGCACATTCTGCTGCTCTTGAGCGGGCGCGATCAGGCCAAGGGCAAGTGGCTGCTGCTGACCAAAGAGGAACTGGCCACACTGGCGGCCACCACCACCGAAACCTGCATCCGCGTGTTGTCGCGGTGGTCCAAAGACGGCGTGATCGAGGCCAAGCGGGGGCGATTGCGGGTGCTGGACAACGAAGCCCTGCAGGCCCTGCTGCAACAGGGGTGAGCGCGCTACACCAAGCCCCCCCGCCAGCGCCAGTCCTGCACCAGCCCCTGCTGCACCTTCAGCGACAGCATGGGTGTCTTGAGTGAAAAGGTCCGGTGGGGCAACAGGGGCCTGGGTGTGGGCAGCCCTCGCGGCCCCGGTTCCAGGCCGGCCATTTTGAAGAGGGCCAAAAGCGGCATGGCGTGGCGGTTCAGGTTCATCACGGGGAAATCCGTGCCCGGCGTGGGCAGGTGAAAAAACGCTTCGCCGGGGCGCTCGGCGTCTGACGCGTTCACGCTGTCGGGGCCGCTGAAAATGCCGTACCACAGGTGCGGGTCCAGCGTGGCTTTCATGGCCATGCTGTTTTTGACATAAGCCCGCCACGCCAGGTCTTTGTCATAGTGGGCATAACCCCAGCACAACAGATAATTGATGGCGCACCACACGCCGCCGTTCACGTCGCTGCCCGGCGCGAACAGGTTCATCCACGACGGCAGATAGGGCCACACCAGACGCTGGCCAAAGGGCTGGGGGTCGTCGAGTTTTTCGCGGATGGCCTGCACCACCTTGAGCGCCACGGGCCGGGGCAGGGCGCGGCTGATCAACAGCCACACGTGATGTTCCAGAAAAATTTCTTTCTCCCCAATGGGCGCGCCCGCGCCGTCATAACCCCGATAAAACCACTGGCCGTTGAAACATTTCATGAGGGCTTTTTTAAGCCCCCCGGCGGTTTGGCTGGCCTTGGCGGCGGCGGTGGGGTTTTCGTGGCGCAGCAGCGCCGCAACACGGGGCAGCACATAAAGCGCCATGGCCGAGACAAAACAGCTCTCGCCTTTTTCCAGAAACACCCGGCGGTTTTTCACCAGAAAAGAAATGCCGTCAGACCAGTCGCCGTCTGAAGCCCGCACCAGACCATGCTCTCCCAGGCCGATGCAATCGTGAAAATGCCTGAGCGCCAGCAGGGCTTTTTGCAGGTGCGTGGCCTTGCCCGACTGGCGTGGAAAAAACGGCGAGGTTTCATTCAAAAAAGCCCAGTCGCCCGTGACAAAAACATATTCGGTGAGCGCCCACAACAAAAACAGCGACAGGTCGCTGGGGTTTTCGTGTGCCCCCGCGCCGGTGGCCTGGCCAAAGTTCATGGCGGCGTACATCAGCCGCCCCTGGGGCGACATCAGGCGAAAGTTATAAGCCAGCACCTCCCGCGCCAGGGCGGGGTTCACATACACCAGCGCCACCGCAAACATCGCCAGGTCGCGCACTGCGCCGCGAAAACCATGCAGGAACTCATAAGGCCCTCCTTGCAGCAGGTAATGGTTTTCGTAATACGTGTCATAAAGCGCGGCGCTCTGGGTGTGATAACCGTGCCAGCGGGTTTCGCGCCTGAGCCAGTTTTCTTTTTGGCCGCTCTGAAAATCCACGCTGTTCCGGCCCCAGTTCCGGGCCAGAGTTTTCAGCAGGCCCGGCTGCGGGTGCTGCTTCTGAAAACGCTTCACCATCTCCCGCGCCTGGGGTTCCTCGGCGTAACCAAACACAAAGGCCAACTCCCGCGACGCACCGGGCGCAAGCGTGATTTCATGCCCCACACACAGGCACGGAAAAGCCGGTGACGCCGCCACGGTTTTTTCTGCCGGGGGACTGGACACGAACCGCCCTTTGGCAGTGACCCAGTGGCGGGCCTCGGTGAAACACAGCGCCTCGTCATTTTGCAGCGGGGCCAGAAAAAGCGGCGAAGGATAATGATTGGCCTCGGCGCTCATCTGCCTGGGGGGCGCGGGTTGTGTGGTATGGGGGGCCATCCACAACAGGCCGCCCTCAAGGCGTGCCTCAAAACGGAAACGCGCGGCGAACTGGTGGCGTTGTTCTTCAGCGTCCACCAGGGGCAACAGGCGCACGGCAGACTGCATCAGCGGGTTGAGCAGCGCGCCGCCCGCGCCGTGCAGATAGTGGGTGCGGGTGGCGGTGGCGTAAACGCCGTGGGCGGTCATGTAATGCAGGTTCACGCCGTGAAACAGAAACACGCGGAAGGTCTTTTTGCGCGGGGTGGTGTTGGTGAGCACCAGGTGACTGATGAGCGCCGGGTCATCACCAAAAGGGGCAAACAGGGTGTGGGTGAGGCGCAGGCCGTGGCGCTCTTTCTGCTTCAGGAAATAACCCTCGCCGAACACCCGGCGGTCGCCCTGGGCCACGCCGCCGGTTTCGTGCAGGTCGCTCCACAGGCCCTGTTCACCCGTCACCAGCGCGATGCCCCCGCCAGGGCAGCGGCGGCGACGCGACACACGGTTCAGCCACATCAGCCCCCGCGAAGATTCCAGACACACCACCTCGCCGCTGTTGCGGGCCACGGCGGTGAGGCGCTGGTTCCCCAACTGGTGCCAGTGCAGGCGGCTTGGTCCCTGCGTGGTAAAGGTTTCGGCCAAGGGGTCGGTGGCCTGCTCGTTGGTGTATTCATAAGCGGGCTGGCCCCGTTCATCGGTGAACCAAAAACCAAAGTGGCCGTCGGGGTTTATGGCGGGCAATGACGGATGCGGGTATCGGGGCACCTTCAAAGCATAACCAGCCCGTTCAAAACATTTTTTTTGACCACTGGCCAAAGCTCAGCAAATCAAGAGAATGAACAAGGCCCATGGGCCGCGCCACCATGTCAAAAGACTATTACGCCATATTGGGAGTGCCCCGCAACGCCGATGCGAAGGCGCTTAAAACCGCCTATCGGGAGCTGAGCAAAAAATATCACCCCGACCTGAACCCCGACGACCCCGCCGCCGAGGACAAGTTCAAAGAGGTCTCCGAGGCCTACGCCGTGTTGAGCGACGATCAGAAGCGCGCCCGTTATGACCGGTTTGGCGACGCCGATGGCGGCGGGGCGGCGGGGGTGAATCCCTTTGACCTGTTCGAGAACCTGTTTGGCGATTTTTTTGGTTTGGGAGGCATGGGACAGGGCGGTCGCAGGCGCAGCCGGGGAGAAGACCTGCTCACCCAGGTGACGCTGGACTTTGAAACAGCGGCCCGTGGGGGAACCCGCACGGTGACGGTGGAAGACCTGCAGGACTGCGGCGGTTGCAGCGGCAGCGGTGCGGCGGCGGGCACACAGGCCGAAACCTGCGTCACCTGTGGCGGCCAGGGGCGGGTGCAGCAGATGACCCGCACCATCTTGGGCAGCATGGCCACCGTCATCACCTGCCCGGCCTGCGGCGGCCAGGGGCGCACCATTCGCCACCGTTGCCCCGACTGCCGGGGACAGGGGCTGATACGGGGGCGGCGTCAGGTAGAGGTGAACCTGCCCGCCGGAATTTTTGACAGCGCCCGCCTGCGCCTGCGCGGCCAGGGGTTGCCCAGCGAGCCGGGGGGTGTGCGGGGCGACCTGTTTGTGGACGTGCGTGTGTCGGCCCACCCGGTGTTTGAGCGCGACGGCCTGGAGGTGATCAGCGAGGTGCCGGTGTCGTTTGTGTGCGCCGCGCTGGGGGGCAAAATCCGCGTGCCCACGCTGGAGGGCGAGCGGGAGATCAAAATCAATCCGGGTATCCAGTCGGGCGAAAACGTGCGGCTCAAGGGCCTGGGGATTCCTGACCTGAACACCACCCGCCGGGGAGACCACATTGTGGTGCTGAATGTACAGGTGCCCACGCGCCTGTCGCCAGAACAAAAAGACCTGCTGCGGCAGTTCGACGAAGCCACCGACGAAAAACAGCGCGAGCCGCACAAGAGCCTGTGGGACCGCATCAAGCAGGGCTTGGGGCAGGTGTAGGGACAGAACTGGAAGCTGGTGATTGAAGGTTGGAAGTTGGAAAAAACCTTGTTTGGTTTTTTGTTTATGTTTGACCCCTCACCTGCCCCTGCGGGGCATCCT
>CAYJOG010000141.1:0-7129 GCA_964371695.1 uncultured bacterium | reverse complement strand
GTGCCGGTGACGGAAAAGCCCTTGGCCCAGGCCGAAATCCGCCGCCGTCTTAAAACGCACGACCCGGCTCTGGCGCTGCTGGCGCTGGAAAAGGAAAAGGCGGCGCTTCAAATCGATGCCGTCCGGGCGCGGTTCCGGGCCATGCCCGTGGTGTCGTGGGAACTGGAAGCCAGCCAGAAACAGGACGAGCAACTGGAGGCGGGCCTTGTGTTTGGTGTGAAGCGCGCGCTGGGGGCGCGCGCCCAGGTTGCGCCGGAACTGGCCGTGGCGCAGCAGCTTCTGCTCAGCGCCCGCGAAAAAGAAACCGCCGCGCTGGCGGTGCAGGAGCGCGCCGTGTTGCAGGCGTGGCAGACCTATGAAAAATCGCTGTTGCCCCTGCCGGTGTATGAAAACCAGCTGATTCCGGCGCTGGAGGAAAACCTGCGCCTGAGCCGCGAGGCAAGCGCCCTGGGGCAGGGCGATGCGGCGGATCTGCTGGTGCAGGTGCGGCAACTGGCTGAGGCGCTGCGGGGCCGGGAACTGGCGCGGTCGGCGGTGCGCACAGCGCGCCACGTCTGGCTCAGCGCGCTTTCAGAAAGCGGGTGGACGGAATGAAATCAAACATCTTGTTGGGCACGCTGATGGGTGTGCTGATGGTGCGTGTGGCCTTTGGCCACGGGGGTGAGGTGCATGGCGAAAAAAAGGCCGCCGCGCCCACCACCTGGAACCGTCCGGCGGCGACGCTGGGGGTGACCCGGTGGCAAGGCAGGGCAGGGGGCTACCGGTTGAAACTCACGGTGTCGCCCGGCAAACCCCTGCCCGGTGAAACCGTGGACCTGACCCTGCAGGTGGACAAAAAACTCGCCGTGGCGGATCCGCTTTTGGGTGAGATCGCACCCTATGAAAAAAACACCCTGCCGGTGGAGGTGAACGGTCAGCGGCAGACGCTGAAAAACGACGGCATGGGGGGCGGGTTTTCGTTTCACGCCCAGGTTCCTTCTAAAGGAGACCTGCCGCTGTCGGCGGTTTTGCCCGGCGGGGCCACGGCGCTGTTTGATGTGCCGGTGCTGCAACCCCCCGCCGACCGCCGCGTGACGGGACTGCGTTTGTTGCTCACGGGCGCCGGGTTGCTGGTGTGGTTGCTGGCGCTGGTGCTGGGTTTGCGCCGGGGCCGGGTGGCGAAGGCCTTGGTGGAATCGGCCGTGCTGGGGGGCTTGAGCGCGGGTGTGTTTTATGGCGCGTTCTGGGTGGCGGCCACTTATTTTTTGCCGCCGTTTGATCAGTCCTGGGTTCAGCAACAGATGGCCCAGGCATCGTCGCCAGAGGCCACAGGCGAAACCAAAGCTGCGGCGGTGGACTGGCAGGCCCTGGGTGTGCGCACCCGTGTGCTGCGGGTTTCCCGCTCACCGCAGATATTGCGGGTCAACGGTCAGGTGGTGACGCCGCCGGGGGCCACCCACGAGGTGCATTCGCCGGTGGAAGGCGTGCTGAAGGTGGCGGGGCGGTTTGCCCTGGGTCAGCGGGTGCGGGCAGGCCAGACCCTGGCCACCGTGACACAGGTGCTGGAAACCAGCGCCGCTCTGGACGTGGATATGGCCCGCTGGGAAGCGGCAAAATCTTCGGCGGAACTGGACGCCGCCGCCCTGGAAAAACGGGGCGAGTTGCAGCAGACCCTCACCGGCTTGGCTTTTGCCGAGGCGGAGCTTTCCCGCTCCCGCGCCCTGCTGGCGTTGCAGGCGGTGGCGGCCCGCGACGTGCAGGAAAAACAACTGGCCGTGGACACCCTGCGCCTGTCGGTGGCCTCATTGCGGGAACTGGCCCGCAGGCTGGAGGCATCACCCCGCGCCACGCCGCCCCGCTCGGCGGCTCAGGCGGCCAAAACCTTTGTGTTGCGGTCGCCGATCAGCGGTGTGCTGAGTCAGGTGGACGCCGTGAACGGCGAGTTTGCCGGGCCGTACAAACCGCTGTTCCCGGTGGTGGTTGACACCGCGGTGGGGGGGGCGGCGCTGGTGGGGGAGGGCTATGCCCCGCACGTGCGCACGGGCATGGCGGCGCGGGTGATGCCCGACGCCGCGCCGGGAAAAGTGTTCACCGCCCGGCTCAAGGTGCTGGACCCCGGCACCGACCCCGCCACTCGCACGCTCAAGGCTTATTTTGTGCTGCCGGGCAAACCCGCCGTGCTCAGGCCGGGGGGGCTGGCGCGTCTGGAACTGCTGTTGCCCCGGCAGGAGGAAAGGCTGTTTGTGCCCGAAAAGGCAGTGGTGCAGGGCGAGGCCGGGCCGGTGGTTTTTGTCAGGACCGGTGAAGGCTTCAAACCGGTGGCCGTGGACCTGGGGCCGCCAGAGACCGGTGGCCTGCCGGTGTTCTCAGGCTTGGCCGAAGGCCAGGAAATCGCCGTGGAAGGCGTGGGTCTGCTGCGCGAGCAGCAGTAAAAAAGGTTTTTTGTTTTGGGGGGGGGGGGGCGGCCCCCCCCCCCCCAATTTACACTCTCAATTTTTTTTTTGGGGGGGGGGGGGCCCCCCCCCCCGCCATCAGATCAACAAACAAATCTCATTTCACATCCGAGTTTTTGAAATCTTTCCAAGACAAAGCCGCTGCCCCTGTTTGGCGGACAGCGACAAAAAAGGACTCACCATGCTGAACCGAATCATTGAATTCTCACTGAAAAACCGTGTGGCGGTGACGTTCTTCTGCGCCCTGCTGATGGTGTATGGCGTGTGGGTGGGGGCGCAACTGCCGGTGGATGTGTTCCCCGATCTGAACCGGCCCACGGTGACGTTGTTCAGCGAGGCCGAGGGGCTTTCGCCCGAAGAAGTGGAGCAACTGGTAAGCCTGCCTCTGGAGCAGGCCATGGGGGGTGCCCTGGGGGTGGAGCGGGTGCGCAGCACCTCCACGCTGGGTCTGTCGCTGGTGTGGGTGGAGTTTGACTGGGCGGTGCCCGTGGCAGAGGCCCGGCGCACCGTCACCGAGCGGCTTCAGGCCGTGGACGGGCGATTGCCCGAAGGCGTCAGCACGGTGATGGGGCCGGTGAGTTCCATCATGGGTGAAATCCTGCTGGTGGGTCTGAGCGCCACCAAGCCCTCGGTGAGCCGGGCCGACTTGCGCACACTGGCGGAGTGGACAGTGCGGCCCCGTCTGCTGGGCGTGAAGGGTGTGTCGCAGGTGACGGTGATGGGGGGCGACCTGCCCCAGGCGCAGGTGCTGCTGCGGCCCCAGTCGCTGATGTTGTCGGGTCTTTCGGCGCAGGACGTGACGGAGGCGGTGCAGTGGGCCAACCTGAACACCAGCGGGAATTTCTGGGCAGAGGGAGACCAGGAAAAAGTGGTGCGCCACGTGGGGCGCATGACCTCGCTACAGGATCTGGAAAACGCCGTGGTGGGCGCGCCGGGGGGGCGGCCCGTGCTGCTGGGCGAAGTGGCGGACGTGACCATGGGGGTGACGCCCAAGCGGGGAGACGCCTCGGTGAACGGCCGACCGGCGGTGATTCTGAGCGTGCAGAAACAGCCCGGCCAGAGCACCCTCGAACTCACACACAAAATAGAGCGCCTGCTCAAGACGGAAATCAGGAACCAGATGCCGGGGGGCGTGCGCTTCAACCTTTTGTTCAAGCAGGCGGATTTCATAGACCGCGCCGTTGAAAACGTGAAGGAAGCCCTGCGGGATGGCTCCCTGATGGTGCTGGTGGTGCTGCTCATGTTCCTCATGAACTGGCGCACCACGGCCATCACGCTCACGGCCATCCCCCTGAGTTTTGTCACCACCCTGCTGGTGCTGTCGGCCTTTGGCCTGAGCCTGAACACCATGACGCTGGGGGGCCTGGCGGTGGCCATCGGCGAACTGGTGGATGACGCGGTGGTGGACGTGGAAAACGTCTATCGCCGCCTGCGGCAGAACGCCGCCCGGCCCGATCCGCTGCCGGTGCTGCGGGTGGTGGCCGAGGCGTCGCAGGAGGTGCGCAATTCCATTGTTTACGCCACGGTGATTGTGGGACTGGTGTTTTTGCCGTTGTTTTTCCTGTCGGGTGTGGAGGGGCGTCTGTTCCAGCCCCTGGGGGTGAGTTATCTGGTGGCCCTGGGGGCGTCTTTGCTGGTGTCGCTCACGCTCACGCCCGCCCTGTGTTCGTTTTTACTGGCCCGCACCCAAGGCGCCGCCGGGGGGGGGCATGAGGATGGTTTTGTGCTGCGGGGCATCAAAACGGTCAACGGTTGGTTTGTGAACCTGTCGTTGTCGCACCCGTGGAAGGTGCTGCTGCTGGCGGGGCTGGTGTTTGTCCTCAGCGCCTCAGCCCTGCCCTTTGTGGGCCGCGAGTTTTTGCCGCCCTTCAACGAGGGCACGCTCACCATCAATCTGGTGGCCCAGCCGGGCATTTCACTGGCCGCCAGCAACCGCCTGGGCACGCTGGCCGAAAAACGCCTGCTGGGGGTGCCAGAGGTGAAGTCCACCGGCAGGCGCACCGGCAGGGCCGAAAACGACGACCACGCCGAAGGCGTGCATTCCAGCGAAATAGACGTGGACCTGCGGCCCTCGCGCCGCAGCAAAGAGGAAATCCTGGCCCACATCCGCACGGTGCTGTCGGATATCCCCGGCGTGGTGGTGAACGTGGGCCAGCCCATCAGCCACCGTCTGGATCACCTGCTGAGCGGTGTGCGCGCCCAGTTGGCGGTGAAGGTGATTGGCCAGGACCTGGGCGTGTTGCGCCAAAAGGCCGAAGAAGTGCGCCGGGTGCTGGCTGCGGTGCCGGGGGTGGTGGACCTCGCCGTGGAAAAACAGGTGCTCACCCCCCAGGTGCGGGTGACCGCCAATCGTGACGCAGCGGCCCGCCACGGCATCCAGGTGGGGGAACTGAACACGCTTTTGGAAATCTACGCCGGGGGACACCCGGTGGGGAACTGGCTGGAGGGACGCAAAACCACGGCCATTGTGGTGAAGGCCCCGCAGCAGGGGACCTCGCCAGAGGCGGGTCTGGCCAGCTTTCCGGTGCCATTGCCCGGCGGTGGTCAACTGCCCGTGGAGCAGTTGGCCCGTGTGGAAACCACCAGCGGGCCCAACCAGATTGTTCACGAAAACGGTGAGCGCCGCATGGTGGTGATGGCCAACGTGCAGGGGCGCGACCTGGGGGCCGTGGTGGACGAGGTGCGTCTGGCGATTGTGGCGAAAATCAGCCCCCAGGGGGTGCGGTTTGAACTGGGAGGCCAGTTTCAGGCCCAGCAGAGCGCTGCCCGCACCATGTTGTTGCTGGGGGCGCTGAGCCTGTTGGGTATTTTTGTGGTGCTGTGGCTGCACTTTGGCTGGGCGCGTCTGGCGCTGATGGTGATGGTGAACATTCCCCTGGCCATGGTGGGAGGTGTGCTGGCGGTGGTGCTGCTGCGCCTGCCGCTGAGCGTGGCCACGCTCATCGGGTTCATCACCCTGTGCGGCATCGCCAGCCGCAACGGCATCATGATGGTGTCCCATTACCTGCATCTGGTGGCGCAGGAGGGGGAGAGCTTTTCGCGGGGCATGATTTTCAGGGGCACGCAGGAGCGCCTTGCGCCGGTGTTGATGACAGCACTCACGGCCATGTTGGCGCTGTTGCCCCTGGTGCGGGGGGCGGGCCAGCCGGGGCGCGAGTTGCTGCACCCCATCGCCGTGGTGATTTTCGGCGGTTTGTTCACCAGCACACTGATGGACCAGATGGTGACACCGGCTCTTTTCTGGCTGTTCGGGTCAAAAACTTGCCATAAAACCAGTTGATAAAGTCCATCCTGGACTTTATCAACTCACCGCCAGCGGGGGCAAAGCCCCCTCGGCGGGCAAAAACCTCAGTGTTTCCAACACTTCGGCTTTTGGGGCGGGCCATCCATGGCCCGCAAGAGCCTGTTTCTATTCCGCCATGTTTCACATGGCACAATTTAGAAACAGGCTCTCTGGCCACGGCGGCCAGGTGGTTTACCCTTGGTCTGCTGCTGAGCCTGGTCGGCTGCCGCAGTGGTCAAAAAACAAGCGCCCCCCCCGCCGCCAAACAGGCCGAGGCCCTCCAGAGTGAGTGGCGGGGTTTTGTGGCGGACTGGTTGAAGGACCATCCGGTGCGTCTGGGAACCCCCCGCGCCGTCACCACGCCGGGGCGTTCCAGGCCGGGGGGGGTGTTGCCGCTGCCGGGCGAGATCAACCAGCAGGACCCCCGCTTCTGGGTGTTGTCCATCGGCGAAACAAAGGTGGACCCAGAATGGTTCAAAGAGCGGGTGCGGATTCATGCCCGTCTGTCGGTGTTTCGGCCCACGTTTGATCTGGCCCGCCAGCAGGTGGCCGAGGCGTTGCAGTACGAGGCCATGGCGCAGGCGTTCTGGCGGCGGCACCCGGATTTGCTGAGCGAGGCGGAGATTGGCGCCGCCGTGGCCGAAGCCAGAAAGAAATACACACCGGCCATGCTGCGGGCGCTTTTGCAGGGCGAACTGCCCGCCATCGCCACCGGGCCGGATTTGAGCAAAAACGCCACGTTCAGCCAGACCGCCCCCAAGGGTGGCTTCACCCCCAATGTCACCACGGCGGTGCAGACCGAAACGCCCGCCCCCGCCGCACCGGCGCGGGTGGATGACGGCGCGGTGCGCGTGGCCAAAGAAAAACTGCCCAAAGAGGTGCTGGCGGGTGTTTCCCCCAGGGATATTTCTGGCGGGGCGGTGGTGGTGCGGCCAAGGGTGTTCAGCAGCGAGGCGTCGTTTGACCGCTACCTGCGCGAAACGGTGGGCACACAACACATCAACCAGCGCGCCCACGAAAAATTTGACCCGCCTGAACCCAAAGCCGGGAAGGAAAAAAACAGAAAGTCATGAAACCCACCGGCACACTGGAAGGATTGATGGCTCTGGTGGAGCGCCTGCAGGGGCCCCAGGGCTGCCCGTGGGACCAGCAGCAGACCCTGGCCAGCAGCCTGAAATATCTGCCGCTGGAAACACAAGAGGCAATGGAAGCCCTTCAGTCGGGCGACCTGGAGGCGATTGTGGAGGAAATGGGAGACGTGATCTGGGTGTGGGCCTTTCTGGCGGCGCTGGCGCAAAAAGAGATGGGCCTGTCGGCAGCGGATTTCATCGAACGGGTGGAGCACAAGATGATTCACCGTCATCCCCACGTGTTTGGCGACATGACGCTGGAAACCGCCGAGGAAGTGCTCAAA
>CAYJOG010000140.1:0-7258 GCA_964371695.1 uncultured bacterium | reverse complement strand
ACCCCTTCCCCAACCGACCCTTTCATTCGGATTAATGCTGTTTCGGTTGAGAATTGGTATCACCGCGCAAAACCCACAAGAAAAAATAAAGGGTTTTTGCCTTTCACGGCGGTGTGAGTTCGAGCGGAGGCACTCTGGGTGCCCATTGGGGCACCCAGCCGCGAGAAGGCGATAGCCCGCCGCTACTCCGAAAAAGTTGCAGCTTTGGGCAAGATGCCCGCCCCACCAGAACTGGAATTTTTTATGTTTCACTGGATTCCCGCTTTCGCGGGAATGACGGCGGAGGGGTGCAGGGCGGTTTTCTTTTCCAACCTCTAATACTGATTCCAATTCCAGATAACAGGAATTGGAATCTATTGTTTGGCCTTGCCATTCGTCGTGAATGGCTGCGACCCGACGCCGCCAAAGTAATTTTTGTTCGTTCTTTCCTGTCAACAAAAAACCCGTTGTCAAGGGTAATGCCACTGTTTTCCGGTTTTTTTGACAGCCCTCCGGGGCGGTTCCACACTCGTTGCAACACACGAAAGCCGGGCCACGCCCGGGAGGATTTATGCCCACTGTTTGTCAAGCCTTTTCAAAAGAAATGAAGATTCAGGAAGCCCTGCTGGTGGATGAACGGGTCAAGACCGTTCTCAGACATTTCCACCTGGGGGGTTGCCACAATCCCTTTTTGCCGCTGGGTTCCACCATTGGCGACGCCTGCAAAGACCAAGGCGCGCCGGTGGACAAGGTGCTCAAGGCGCTGAACGACCTGCCCCACGCCCCGGCCACGCACCGTTGCGGCGAAATGGTCCGCTGAGAAGTTTCTCGGCTGTGTCTTCAGCGCAGGACACGGCGGTGAGGATTCCAGCGGCGGCATCGGGTTTGTTGCTGCCCGCTCAGGCGCTCTGGGGCCCCCTGGCCCTGGGTGTGGCGCTGGCACCGCTGGATGGCCCCCTGCCTTCGTGCCTGCTCACCTGGCTGCTGGCCTGGGGCGTGGCCCAGCTCTGGCACCGGCGGCTGATGCCCTGGGTGCGTCGGCGGGGCTGGCTGGCCGCGCTGGCGGGCCAATCCGACCCGGCCCTTGACCCCCAACTGGCCCATGCCGATCTGGCCTCATTGGCTTTTTATGCCCTGGCCTGGCTGCCGGTGGGGGGCGTGTTTGTGGCGCTGGCCCTGGTGTTGTGGCAGCGCACGGCGGCGCGGCTGGCGCTGGGCATGAATCAGACGGACGCCGTGGGCGACGTGCTGCGGGGCGTGGCGCTGATGCTGCCCGCCGCCGCTCTGGGCCAGTTGCTGCTGATGGCCGGTTTTTATGTCTGGTCGGCCTGGGTGTGACGTCTGCAGTGTTTTTCAGCCCATAATTCCCCCATGCCCGCGCCCCGCGTGACCTTTGTATGCCACAACCTGTCGGGCAACGGCGTCACGCGGGGGCTGCTGCTGATGAAGGCGCTGGAACCCCACGCCCGTATTTCTCTGGCGGGGCTGCTGCCACGGGGCGGTGCGCTGCACAACAGCCTGCGGGGCAGCGAAGGCCGCTGGCCGGTGCATGCCGTGGCCGCCCCCACCGGCCTGCTGGCCCGCCCAGCCCTGGCGCGGCTGCAACAGGCCGTGCGCGAAAGCTCGCCCGACGTGGTGGTGGCCCTCAAACCCCGCCCCGCCAGCCTGGGTCTGGCCGTGCAGGCGATGGGGCCGGGGCGCGTGATCGTGGACATCGACGACGACGAACTGGCCTTTCACCACCAGCGCCCCGCCTGGGTGCGGGCCTACAAAACCCTCCTGGGCTGGCCCAATCCTTTTGGTGTACACCGGCTCGTGGCCATGGAGGACCTCGCACGCCGGGTGGCGGCCCGCTGGTGCGCCACCTCGGTGCTGGTGCAGAAGTTTGGCGGCGATTTGCTGCCGCACCCGGTGGACCCGGCCCCCTGGTTGGCGGCGTTGTCTCAGCGTGCGGCAAAACGCGGCGGGCTGGCCTGGGACGACAATCACACGGTGGTGCTCTTCAGCGGCACGCTGCGCAAACACAAGGGCTTTGAGGTGCTGGTGAAGGCGGTGGAAGGGTGCGGCCGCCCCGGCGTGGTGCTGGCGCTGCTGGGAGCGGCGGCGGATGACCCGGCGCTGGCCCCGTGGCGGGCGCGTCTGGGGCCGCGGTTTCAGCCCCTGGGGCGCGTGGGGGCGGGGGAAGTGCCGGATTTTCTGGCGGCGGCGGACGTGGTGGCCCTGCCCACGCTGGACCGCCCCGCCGCCCGCGCCCAACTGCCCATCAAACTGGCAGAGGCCATGATGTCGGGCCGGGCCGTGGTAGCGAGTGAACTGGGCGACGCGGCGGCGCTGGTCAAGAACGCCGGTCTTCTGATTCCCCCCGGCGACGCCAACGCTCTGGCCCAGGCCCTGGCCGCCCTGGCGGACTCACCGGACCTGCGCACCCGTCTGGGCACGGCTGCCCGCGAGCGCGCCATCACCCACCACGACAGCCACCGGCTGGGGGACTGGATGGCGCTGTCAGTGTCGAGGGTGATGGGGGAAGCCTGTAATACCCAGCAGGGTGTTGATAAACACCCTGCTGGGTAGTGGGGCGGGCGTCCTCGCCCGCCTTGCACATGAACGCAGGCTAGACCACAGGCGGGGACGCCCGTGGCTACTGGCCCTACTGCGCCGCGCCGCCGGGCGCGCCCGGCCGCATCAATATGCTGCCGCTTCTCCCAAAAAAATCACCCGCGCCCATTACCCCGCCTGGGGCAAACGGGCTTCGGCTTCTTTCACCACGTGGCTGAAACGCTCCATGAAACGCAGCACACCGGGCGGCGTGAGGCCCCCCGGCGCATCGGTGGCGAAACTCACGTTAAAAAACCGCGTGTGGGCAAACGACCCCTGGCCCGCGTTGGCGGGCGACAGCAGCACCCGCAAAAGCGCCTCGCCGCTACGTGAAAAGTTCAGGCACAACGTGTCAGGGTGAAAGTCCTCGTCCACTGCCTCCAGCCGCCAACCCTCCAAGGCAAAGGGCCGCGAGGACACCGCCCCGCCAATGCCCAGGCGCGAAAGATGCTGCGAGAGCCGCCACGGCACCGTGAGTTTTTCATCGGTCTGATAGGCCCGCATGAAGCGCCAGCGCCGGGCGTCTCCCTTGTGGCGCGTGACATATTCATCCGCCATGGCCGCCATGGCCTTCAGGTCTTCGGCGCTCAGCGTGGGGCCATGCACCACCTTGCCACTGCGCTCCAGGTCAAACACCAGCCCCAACTGGTCAGCGTTTTCAAAATAACTGGTCTCCGGCACCACTAGCAGTTCGTTGATGTCCACGTGCACATCCAGCCCCGCGCAAAAATCCAGCGTGCGCCGGAACCCTTCCACCGTGTCGCCCGGCAACCCCAGCAGCACCGACACCACAGGGCGAAAGATTTCTTTGGAAAGGCGACTCACGGAACGGGCGAAACGATCTGGCTGAACACGCCGCTTCAGGGCCTTGAACGTGTCGGGATTGATGGAGTTCATGCCCACCAGAATGTTCCAGGCGCGGAACCGCTTGAGGCTTTCAAACTGCTGGTCGTTCAGATAATCGGTGTGCAGGCAGATGTCGTATTCCAGCCGCTGGGCCGGGTCTACGCGGGTCATGAGGGCCGAGAGTTCCGCCAGCCGCTCGGTGTGATAGTTCAGGGCCGTGTCCACAATCTGCACGATGGAATAACCCTGTTCCAGAATCCACCGAAACTCCTTTTCCAGAAACGGAATGGAGAAATAATTCATGCCGCCGGGCTTGGTGCTGTGCACACAAAAAGCGCAGTGAAACAGGCAGCCCCGGCTGGTCTCCAGACGAATCATCTGGATCTCCGGTTTTTGCAGACCCATGAGATAGGGCGAGCCAAGGTCATCCAGACAGGTGATGTCGTGGGCCTGTGTGTAGAAGGCGGGCGGCCCCTCTGGCGGCGCGGCCAGCGCGCCAGACAGGGCCTGTTCCACAAGATGCGAAAACACCCGCTCACCATCACCCTGAATCACAAAATGCGGCCCCGGGCCGGGGGCCTTCACCCGGTCATAGGCCGAAACACTGTTGCCCCCCAGCACCACCAGGGCATCGGGTAGAGCTGCTCTTAAGCGGGGCGCCAGACGCACCACGCGGGGCAGGTTCCACAGATACGTCCCCAGCCCCACCACCTTGGGGTTGGCCGCCACGATTTTTTCCAGGTCTTCGTCTTCGTCGTCGGCGGCCTGGTGATCCAGCAGCAGCACCTGGGCCTGGGGCAGGCGGCTGTTCAAAAACGCCTTGATCCGGCCAAGGCCGTAACAGTAACTTGGCTCCCAACGACTGGAATGGCCCAGCAGCACAACATCCATGGCAGGTGAAAAAGTCTACAGCCCATCCTGTCGATTTCAGGAGATATCGGCAAAATGAGTCAATGGGGCTTCCCGTGTCAGTGCAAAAATTGCGCCGACAGGCTGGTGAACAACACCCTGCTAGCCTTCCGGTTCCGGGAGAGGGGCATCCAGAGCCACACGAACACGTCTCAAAAGCGCTTCGGGCGTGATGGGTTTTTGCAGCAGGGCGACACCAGGCGATACAACACGGTGATGCACGATGGCGTCTTCGGTATAACCAGACATGTACAACACCCGCATATCCGGGCGCGTCGGCAGCAATCGTTCGGCCAGTTCCGGACCATTCATGTGCGGCATCACCACGTCTGTCAGAAGAAGATGGATTTTCTCCTGGTGGTTTTCGCTCATCCGCAACGCCTCTTCGCCGTCTCTGGCCTCGATGAGGTGGTAACCGTTGCGCCGCAGGATTCCCCGAACGACAACACGAAGCTGTTCCTCATCCTCCACCAGAAGCACCGTTTCGGTCCCCCGAAAGCTCCTTGTCGGCGTTGGCGGCGACTCGGGGATTTCGGTTTCGCCGGTGCGGGGCAGGTAAATCTTGAACGTGCTGCCCCGGCCCGGCTCGCTGTACACCCAAATGTTTCCGCCACTCTGGCGGACAATGCCAAAAACGGTGGACAAACCCAGCCCAGTGCCTTTCCCTTTCTCCTTTGTGGTGAAGAACGGCTCAAAAATACGCTGCTGGATTTCCTTGTCCATGCCAATGCCGGTGTCGCTTATCGCCAGCATCACGCAGGCGCCTGGCGCCGAGCCAAAATGCTCAGACGAATACGCTTCATCCAGATTGATGTTCTGTGTTTCAATGGTCAGCTTGCCACCACCCGGCATGGCGTCGCAGGCATTGACAACAAGGTTCATCAGCACCTGTTCAAGGTGTCCGGGGTCGGCCTTGACTTTGCCCAGCGCGTCGCCCAGAACAACTTTCACCGCCACGCCTTCTCCCGCCATGCGGCGGAGCATTTTTTCTGTCCGGGTGATGAGTACGTTGAGGTCCAGCACCTGGGGCTTCAACAACTGTTGGCGGCTGAAGGTGAGTAACTGGCGGGTCAACCCTGCGGCGCGCTCACCAGCCTTTTTGATTTCCTCAAGGTCGGCGTGCATCGGGTTGTCCTCGTGCAGTTCGTCGATGAGCATGCTGGTGTAGCTCAGCACCACGGACAAAATGTTGTTGAAGTCGTGGGCCACCCCCGCCGCCAGCCGCCCCACCGCTTCCATTTTTTGTGCATGCCGCAATTGTTCTTCCGTTCGCGCCAGAGACGCTGCGGTGTTTTTTTGATGGGTGATGTCCAGAGAAAGGATGCAGACCCCCTCTGGCACCGGCACAAAACGCAGTTCAAACCAGCCCTTTGCGCCATCGGGGTAGGTGAACTCGTTTTCCATGCGATCGTGCTTGCGCTGTGTCATGCATTGCGCGATTTTTTCAAAAACGAGAGTTTTTTCGATGCCGGGGTAACACGCCATCATGGTCTGACCCAAAAGCTGCTCCTCAGACTGCCGCCCCTGGGTAATGAGCGCATCGTTGACATAGCGATACCGCCAGTTGAAATCAATCACCTGACAACCCTCCAAAAGGTTGTCCAGAACACCGCGTGCGACCTGGTTAAATGATTTTTCTTCAACCCCGGACATGTTTCTGCTCTCCGAACAAAGAGGATGCAAGGAGACTGGGCCAATCGCAAGAAATTTGTGATTTTAGCCCAAAAATGTAAATACGCCCTAATCCTAACAAAAAACCAGTTTTTTCAATGTCCTCAAAAAGGCGTCATTTTCCGCATTGACTCATGGCGTCTTCCACGTCGGGCAGGTTCAGATATTCCCGCCAGTCCCGTTTGGCGGTCACGCGGGTGTTGCCCAGCAGCACGTGTCTTAGCCGCCACCAACTGCGGGCGTTGGCGCCATAACGAGTCCATTCGCTGAGGTGGGGGAACGTCACCGCCTCACCGTGGCCTTCTTCGTAACCCGACAAAAAAGCCGCCACGCGGTCAGCCTGCCAACCACCGTTGCGAAACCCCAGGGCCATCAGGGCAATGCCGATGTCCGCCATCCACGGCCCGCGAAAACTGTCTTCAAAATCAATCAGGTATTTCTCGGTTTCGCTCACAAACAGGAAGTTGTCATAAAACAGGTCGCCGTGGCAATGCACCTGCCGCAGAGGTTGGGCAAAAAGCTGGGTGTGCAGGTTTTCAAAATCGCGCCAGAACGCCGCTTCGCCTTCCACCTCCGGCGCGCGCAGGGTTTCGCGCACGGCCCGCGCCGCCGTATAGCTCAGGGGCCAGGGGCGGTCATAGGGGCTGGGGGTGTTGTGCAACTGCGCCACCAGCTTGCCGCCTTCGTGGCAGATGTACGTTTTGGGAAACTTGAGCGTGTTGTCGGGCCGGTAGGCGTACACCTCCATCACCACGCCGTTTTCATCCAACACAAACAGGGGATAGAGCGAGGGAAACCCCAGTTGCTGCAGGGCGCTCATCATGGCCCGCTGGCTCTGCCACTGCTCGCGGGGCGTGCCGCAGACGTGTTTGACGAACACCTCCTGGCCATCCTGCATCACGGCCCGTGCGGCGGTGTTGGTGGCCCCGGCCTCCACCGGCTCCAGGTGTTGAATGCCCACACCGGGTCGCCAGGCGCGTAACACGTGTTCAAAGGGGTTTTCCACCGCCACGGCGCGGATTATAAAAGGCGGGTGGCGCGGCGATTCATAATCAGAGGGTGCGCGAAAGAAGATCCCCGCCATATTACTTGATTCTTTCAGTGGCACGGACACTCCTGTCCGTGCATCAAACAAAAAACCAAACCAATTTTATTATTTTTGGGTGGCGCAGGCATCTTGCCTGCGTTTATATAAAAGGCAGGCGGGACGCCTGCCCCACCAAAACTGGTTTTTTGCTTATGTCTTACTGGATTCCCG
>CAYJOG010000139.1:0-7269 GCA_964371695.1 uncultured bacterium | reverse complement strand
ACCGTGGGTTGTGTGCTGGCCCCCATTTCCACCCAGGCCATGTCGGGGCGGCTGCAAAAGAGCATGGGGACGTATGGGGAGTATCTGTCGGATATCCACATCTGGGTGCAGGGCAAACTGTGGCTGGAGGCGGAGAAATACACCGATCGCCATGGCCATGTGCAGACCGGCAAAAGCGACCGCCTCGATGTGGTGGCCGGGCGGTTCCGCACGCCGCCCATTGTGTTGGAGGTATGGCCCGATGCACAGGCCACCGCCCGGCCCATGCGCGAAATCGTGGCCATTGCCCTGGTGCTGTTTGTGGCGGTGCTCGCTTTGTCGGTGGGGGGCATGTGGGTGATGAGCCGCCGCATGGTGGAATCGGTGGCGACGGTTTCAGAAGGGCTGGACCGCCTGGCCAAAGGCGACCTGCGCCCCACCCGACGCCAGGCGCCCCGCGCCCAAGACGAACTCAGCCGCATGGGCCAGCGCATGTCAGAGACCAGCCAGAGCCTGGGGGGCATGGTGGGCGAGGTGCGCCAGGGGTCTGAGCGCGTGACGATGATTGCCATCAAGGGCGCGGCTACCGCCGCCAGTTGCCAGGGTGTGGCGCAACGGTTTCTCGGCAGCTTTGAAAAGGTCAGCCAGCAGGCCCGCCAGCAGCGGGACACCCTGCTGGAAACCGAAACGGCGATTTATGTCGCCCGCGAAGAAATCAAAGACGTGGCAGGCGCCATGGACGCCATCGGCCAGCAAACAAACACCAGCAAACTGGCGGTGGAAGAAGGCAGCATTGCGGTGGGCAACGTGGTGACGTTGATGGAAGAAATCGAAACCAGCATGAAAGAAAGCCTACAGAGCACCCAGGCCCTTAACGTGGGGGTGGCGCAGATCACCCGGTTTCTGGGGGTGATGGGCGGCATTGCCGAACAGACGCACCTGCTGGCGCTGAACGCCGCCATCGAAAGCGCCCGCGCCGGGGCCGAGGGCGTGGGGTTTGCCGTGGTGGCCGACGAAGTGAAAAAACTCGCCGCCCACAGTCAGGCGTCGTTGCAGGAAATCAGCGGCATCATCCGCCAGTTGCAGCATCAGGCCGCCTCCAGCGCCAGCGCCATACGGCAACAGTCTGAGCGTGTGGAAAACGGTGTGGGCGCGGTGGCGGGGGCAGACACGGCCTTTCGCCGAATTCGCGAAAGCATCAAGAGCATGGCTGCCGAGGTGCAGGCCGTGAAAGCAAAAAGTGTCTCCCTTGAAGAAAAACAGCAACAGGTGATGACCCACATGGAAGAAGCCGCCCGGCTGGCCGCAGGTGTGGAAAAAGAACAACGCGAAGGGGCGGCGCTTTCTCGCACGCTGATGGAAACCGTGACCGGCCTCACCCAGCAGTCTGCCGAAATCCAGTCCATCGCCCAGGCGTTGCAGGAAAAAGCCCGTCAGTTTCAATTGCCGGAGGGGTAATGGGCGCGGGTGGGTTGTTTTTTTCGCCCAGCTAAACTCCGGTGGTCGAATTTTCAGGCACGGCATATTCTGGGCCAACAACCACATAATCCAATCCAACAGTGTTTTTGCCATCCCATGTGTAAAAAACAATAGCGCCGTTCAAAATGACAGAAGCTGTTCCTCCCGTTGCCGTGAAAAATTGGAAGTCTTCGTTTTTTTTCAAGTCTTCAAAATCAGCGACATTTTTGACAGCTTCTTCAAAGGTTTCTGCGCTCTTTTTTCCAGAAGTTCCAAGCTGTTCTTTCAGTTGTTTGTATGAGGGTCTTTTTAATAGTTCCATCTGACGAGCCTCCTGCTAGGGGTTTAGGGCAGCGTTGTTGACTGTTTCCAGTATGTCTTTTAGGACTTGATTTGATTTTGCATGTTGACCTGCAAGGTTGGCAATCATCTGGTCCTTTTCGCGAGAGGCATCCATCTCATCCTGGTTAATGACTGCCATTGTCACGGAAATTCTCCACTGGAATATAACGAATCCCATGACCACGACAAAAACAATGCCGAGTGTAAAAGTATCCGGTTTTCTCAGACTCCAGAAATAGGAAAGAAAAAACAGGCCGAACCCGATTAATGTATTCAGCAGGGCAACCAACAGTCCGCCACGTCCTGGAGCGGCTGCCAGCCAAGCATACAGGGAAGTTTCTCTTAACTTCACAGGTTAATTGTACCACCCTCCGTATTTTTTCAGCCAGCAGGTTTTGGGTTGAATATGCGCTACACCAGCCCCGCCAGCTTCGGGTCCATGGTGCGGGATTTCGGTGCGGACAGGGCCTCCTGATAAAGCCCGTCCATCTGGGTCACCAGTCGGCTGAGGGTGCGGGTTTCCAGCACGTGTTCGCGGGCGGCCAGCGCGCGGGTGCGGGCGTCTTCAGGGTTTTCGCGTATCCGTTTCAGGGCGGCCAAAAGCGCCTTTTCGTCGTCCACCGCAATGGAATAACCATGGGTGTGCAGGCCCACGCCTTCGGGGGTTTCACTCTCAAGGGGCCCCAGCATTTCGGGCACGCCCCCCACGCGGGTGGCGATGACGGGGGTGGCGCAGGTCATGGCCTCCAGCAGCACCATGGGGGTTCCCTCGGTGCGGCTGGTGAGTACGTACACGTCCACATGCTGATACAGCGCCTGGGTGTCTGGCACATAACCCAGCCAGAACACTTTTTCATCCAGACCCAGGCCTGTGGCCCGCGCCTTCAGGGTGACCTCTTTTTCGCCTTCCCCCGCAATAAACAGCCGTGCCGGAAAGTCCGCTTTGGCAAAGGTGTCCAGCAAAAAGTCATAACCCTTCAGGTCAATCAGCCGCCCCACGGTGCCAATGCGCAGGGGGCCGGGTTCGCCCATCAGCGGGTGGGCCGGTTGGGGCCAGGGGGCGAGAAAGGCGTCCAGGTCCATGGCGTTGGGAATCAGGCGATATTGCGCGGCCCGGCCCACGCGAAATTCGCCGTGAATCGTCTGAAAGAGTTTTTCGCTGATGACCACGATGCGGCTGGTGCTGCGGGCCAGAAAACGCTCCAGAAAACGGATGACGAGGTGCTTGAGGGGGTGCAGGTGGCCCGACAGGCTGTGGCCGTGAAAGGTGTAGACGCACACCCTGGGCACACCCCACAGGGGCCGGGTCACCAGCGCCGCCAGACGCCCCGCAAAACCCGCCTTGGTGGTGTGCATGTGCAATATGTCGGGCCGCACACGGCGTATCAGGCGAATCACGTCCAGCACCGCAAACACGTCGCGGGGTGAGATTTCACGGCTGAGAGAGGGCATGACCACCGGGTCCACGCCCCGTTCGTGGGCAAAATGGCTCATGTCCGTCTCGCCCGGCGGCGGCACACCGGCGGCCAGCACACTGTCGTAGTGGTCCTGCATCTGTGCGCACAGCCACACCACCTGCCGTGTGGGGCCGCCGGCGTTAAGCCGCGAAATCAGCCGCAGGATTTTGGGGCGCTGGGTGCTCAAGCAGAGCAGTTTATGCAAAACCAAGCCCGAAAACGCCATGACCGGCTTTGTTATACTTCACGCTTACGCATGTTGATGATGCAACCCTGCGAGACCTACCAGCGGGCGGGCTACAAGTTCTGCCCCGATTGTGGCGTGCAGATGGGGCCGGAAGCCTGTCCCTTGAAGGAAAGCGACTTCTGGCGGCAGGTGGAGGACGAAGCCCTCACCCTGGGGGCCATGCTGGAAGCCTACGGCGAAGTGAGCGGCGCGGCCATGCTCACCTGCCCAGCCTGTGGATATGCCAATGAGTCAGAGGCCATGTTTTGCGGGGCCTGCGGCGCCGGTTTGCAGGGGGGCGGGGCGGCGGCTCCAGCGGCTGCGCCGGTAGCGGCGGCCGGTGCGGCCCCGGCGGCCAGCGGCGCGCTCACCTGTCCCTCTTGCGGGGCAGACAACGAACCGGGCGCGGCTTTTTGTGAAACCTGTGGGGCCGGGTTGGCGGGGGTTTCTGCGCCTGCCGCCGCTGCACCCGTGTGTGCCGCCTGTGGGGCAGGCAACGAACCAGGAGCGGCCTTTTGCGAAACCTGCGGCGCGTCGCTCACGGGACAGGCTCCGGCGGCGGCGGCTCCGGCGGGCCGCAACGTCACCTGCAACGCCTGTGGGGCCGAAAACCAGCCCGGCGCAGCTTTTTGCGAAACCTGTGGGGCCACGCTGGGGGCGGCGGCCCAGGCCCAGGCCAGTCTGCCCGCTGCCGTGGTGGCCCTGCCAGACCCCAACGCCGAGGTGAGTTTTGACCTGGGCAGCAGCGAAGCCCCCATGGAGGAGTTCAATTTCGACGAACCCTCTGCCGTGCCGGGCGGCATGAGCATGGGGGCCAGTTGTGGGGTTTGTGGTCACGAAAACCCCGAAGGCGCGGGTTTCTGCGAAATGTGCGGAAGCCAGCTAAACTAGTCCGGCTTTACAGGTGCGCCCCAGGCGCGAACCCCCAATCAGGAGCTGATCCGGCATGGACATTCAACAAACCCAACAAGGCAACGGCCATATCGTCAGACTGAACGGACAATGCCGCCTGGAGGAAGTCCAGCAGTTGGATGAAGTGTTCATGGGGCTGATCAACCAGGACACACAGTTTTTGATTGTGAACATCGCTTCGGTGTCGTTCCTGGATTCTTCGGGACTGGGCAAGATCATCAAGGCCTACAAAGAACTCAGCCGCAAAAACGGCGGCAAGGTGGCGGTGGCGGGGGCCGAGCCGAACATCAGGAAAATCTTTGAAATCACGGCCACGGACAAGTTCATCAAACTCTTTGACACCGAGGAAGACGCCATCAAGGCATTCGGATAAGGAAACGTGGCGGATCGGCGCAACCTGTTTGTCGCCTCGAAGTATGCCTATGTGCGGGGAGGCAGGCCCGCTGTGCGGTGCATTCTGTGTGGCATTGTGGGGGGTGACCCCCAAGTGGAGGAATTGGTCGTGTACCGGGGCGAACACCTGTGGGTGTGTCTGAACCTTTACCCCTACAGCCCTGGCCACGTCATGGTGTTCCCCACGCGCCATATCACCGACCCGCGCCAGATGAGCAACGAAGAAACCCTGGAATGGAAAACCCTGCTGGACGCCAGTCTGGAGATTCTCGAAGAAACCTATCAGTGCCACGGCTTTAACGTGGGTCTGAACCTGGGGCCGGCGGGGGGGGCGTCCATTGCCCACCTGCACTGGCACGTGGTGCCCCGTTACCGCAACGAAACCGGTTTCATGGACATCATCGGTGGGGCGAAAATCATCATCGCCAGCCCCCACGAGGTGAAGGACACGCTGACTGCCGCCTATGCCCGGCGGTTTGCGAAAAGCTGAGGACATTGTTGTGTGCAGGAGTAGCGGCGACGTCCCCGTCGCCGTGGAGGACAAAACCCCGTGATTTTTTGTGGTCTGTGCGCGGTGGGGACACCGCGCCCATTGCTGTCAGGTTTATGGGTAGCCCCGGCGTCCCGCCGGGAGCAAATAAACGCCGAAGGCGTCACCAAACAGGGTTTTTTCAGGGAGCCCGAAAAGGAATCTGAATGGTGCGCGCCTTTGGCGCGGTTGATGCTCCCGGCGGGACGCCGGGGCTACCTCAAAAAACCCCTGATAATCCGGGACTTTTCTCACAAACCTAACAGCAATGGACACCGCGCCTACTTCAAAAAATGGGTGAAAAATCGAGGGTTTTTGCCTTGAATAAACAACCGTGTCGCTTCGCGGGTTATTCATAACCCGCGAAGTTCACGTGGGTTTCCTGCAGGGCCACGCGGGTCACCCGTAGGCCCTCGCCAAATGGCTCGATGATTTCCCTGGCTTTTTCAAACAGGTGGCGGGAGAGGTTTTCGGTGGTGGGGTCGCCCTGCAGCAGATAGAGCTTCTGGTGGGGCAGGGCGGTTTTCAGCGCCGCCACCAGGGGGTCGGTGCTGCTCAGCACCAGACCGTGGTCAATTTCGCTGTCAATAAATGTGCGCCAGGCTTTTTTGATGTCGCCGTAGGGGGCCAGCATTTCGTCGCTGCTCAGGGTGTCCCCCTCAATCCACACTTCAATCCACCAACTGTGGCCATGGATGGACTGGCATTTCATGCTGCTGGTGCTGGTGAGGCGGTGGGCCGTCTCGAAATTGTGTTTGACAGAGATGGTGTAGGGCATGGGAACCAGCCTACACGTTGCAAAAACAAACGGTTTTCAAACCGCCGGGCGGGGGTTTTTCAGGAGGTCCGAAACCGGAATCAGCAAAACTGCCCAACTGCTACACTCAACACACCCCCTTGATTTAAAAGGAGAACCCCATGCCGTCCCTCAAATCGTTTTTCGAGTCTGAAGAGTACAAGGACATGCTGCGCACCTACATTCAGGACCACCAGAACCCCGTCAACCAGCGCACGCACGAAATCGGCATTCCGCTCATCATGGCCTCGGTGCCCGCCCTGCTGCTGGGTCAGCGCAAACTGGCGGCGGCGCTGTTTTTGGGCGGATGGACGTTTCAGCTCATCGGCCACGCTTTTGAAGGCAAGTCCCCCACTTTCACCCGCGACCCCCTCACGGGGTTTCTCTCCGGCCCGGTTTATTTCATCGACAAATGGCTGATGCGCCTGGGGGTGAAAGAAGAATCGGTGGCGGATGAACTGGGGTTGTTTGAAGAACAACCGGCGTGAACCTGCGCGAGTGGTCCGTTCGATTAAAAATGAGTAACAGCGATGTTTACATCGCTGCTGTGTTTGTGCGGTGAGGACACCGCACCTACTCCTCATTTTTAACCAAATGCACCACTACCCCGCTCCGTTTTTTTGAAATATCCCCCGGATAAACAGACTGCGGTGCTGGGGGCAGGGGCCGTGGGTGAGGAGTGCCTGGCGGTGCGCCGCCGTGCCATAACCCTTGTGGCGGGCAAAACCATAAGCCGGGAAGTCCCTGTCCAGCGCCGTCATGAAGGCGTCCCGCGTCACCTTGGCCAGAATGCTGGCCGCGCCGATGCAGGCAAACCGGGCGTCGCCCTTCACACAGGTCTGTTGCGAAAACGGAAAATCCGGCAGGCGCTGGTTGCCGTCCACCAGCACCAGCGGGTTTTGGGCCCCTGTTTCTTGAATCAGTAATAGCGCCGCCTGACGCATGCCCCACAACGAGGCCCCCAGCACGTTGCGGTTTTCCACCTCGGCCACGTCCACCAGCAGGGCGTGGTGCGGAATGTGGGCGGTGTGCTGGCGCAGCAGACCGGCGACTTCTTCGCGCCGCTGGGGCGAAAGGGTTTTGCTGTCGGCCACGCCCAGGCTGCTGAGCAGGGGCCGGTGGGTGCAGGCCCCCCCCCCCACCGGCCCCCCCCGCGCGCCGCCCCCGGCTTCGTCCC
>CAYJOG010000138.1:0-7365 GCA_964371695.1 uncultured bacterium | reverse complement strand
GTATTGACGACGTGATCGTATTCGACCCCCTCTCGCGGGCGGAACTCCGGCAGATTGTGTCGCTGCAACTGGCCGAACTGCGCGAGCGCCTGACTGAGCGCGGCATCACCCTTAACGCCCACGAGGACGCCCTGGATTATCTGGCCGAAAAGGGCTTTGACCCGGTGTTTGGCGCACGGCCCCTCAAGCGGCTGATTCAGCGCGAGGTGGAATCCCCCCTGGCCCGGCGCATTCTGGCGGGCGATTGCCCGGAAGGCTGCACCGTGAACCTGTCCAAAACCGCCGAGGGGCTGGTGTTTGAGGTGGCGGGGGACTGAGGCATTGTTGTTGTTACTCAACAATTAAGGCCAACCCAAGCTTTATTCCTGCAAAAACGGGAATCCAGTAACAAAGAAAACGCCGCCTTACAGATAGTAGCCCCGGCGTCTCGCCGGGAGCAAAAAAACGCCGAAGGCGTCACCGAACAGCTGTTTTCCAGAAAAATAATGAGAGAGTCTGATTGGTGCGCGCCTGCGGCGCAGTCAATACTCCCGGCGGGACGCCGGGGCTACGTCTCAAAAATCAGGCTTGCAATCCACTGGCCGGGTGTGGGTATAATTCGCCGTCATGTCTCCCGTCAAAACCCGAATCACCTCCCTGCTTCGTCATGCTCTTTTGGCAACAGGCGCTCTTGTGCTGGGCCTTGTTGCCCCCCAATCCGCCAAGGCGGACGTGGGCGGCATCTGCGGCCACAGCCAGCCCGACTGGGTGGTCATCAGCCCCACCCCCCGGCCCGTGGGCATGGATGTGGACGGCCTGGAATACAGCGTGATGGTGCGCCCCCTGGACTGGGTGGGCTCCTGGCCCACGGGTCTGGTTGGCCCCTGGGGCTGGCGCATTCCCGTGCATACCTGCGTGGAGCCGCTGCATGCCCAACCTGTGCCTGCAGCCGACTGCCCCCAGGGCTGGATGGCCGTGCGGGTACACAAGGATGACCTGAAGCTGCGCCTGAACAAGGCCCAGCAGGAAGACCCGCGTTTCGCCTTGGGCACTGATTACACCGCCGTGCAGGTTTGCGGGGCTTATCTGGGCCGCGTCAAGCACCTGGAATACGCCACGCTGCGCCTGAACCAGAGCTGCTATGGCCCCGTGCCCAACTGGATGAACGTGGGTTGGTATTTTGTGCGCGAAGACGTGTACAAAGCCAAGATGTATGACCACGTCGCCACCGTGCCCAGCACCGTCACCAACGGTTACCGCACCGACTGGGTGGGCTACAAAGAAATCCAGAAACCCGTTTATGGCACCGCGCACAAAGCGGTTTATGGCACCCGCTGCCCCTATGCCGGTGTGGGTTATGTGCCCGGCTGGGCGGGCAACCCCCACGCCATGTACGGCACCATGGCGGGCCTGCCCAATCAGGTGGCGCAATACGAAGTGAAGGTGGACATCGGCTTCAAGGGCCGGTTCCAGAAATACGCCAACTATTACAATGTTTATTACCCCGGTTTTGACCGCGGCCTCTTCTACACCCCCCCGGTGGTGCATCGCTCCGAAAAACAGATGGGCGACGCCACCATCCGCGTGGTGGAAACCCCCACCAATGTCACGGCCCCCCCCATGGGCGCACAGGCCGATGAGCTGTATTACGGCTATGGCTACGGCACCGGCGTGGGCAACTTCAAGGTGGCCCACACCAGCGGACTGACGGTGCGCAACAAACCCAGCGTGAATGGCAAGGCCATTGGCGCACTCAAAGCGGGCGACACCGTGTCGGCCCACGGCGCAGGGGTGGACGGCCCCGGTTGCCAGGGCGGCGCATGGCTGCGGGTGTATCACCACAAGGGCAATGGTTATGTGTGCAGCGTCTTCCTGAAACCCCTGGGCGAAGCCGCTCCCCTCACCTACCCCGCCTATCCTCACCAGGGCGGCATGGCCCCTCCCCCGGAGCCGGGCATGCTGTATGGTTATCCCAGCGGCTGGAACTTCCCCGGCAGCTTTGGTTATCCCGGCGCGGGTTACCCCTATACCGGCCCCAAAATGAACACTCTGCCCGAAGACGCCACGCAAAAGGTGGCCCGTGAATACGCCGCCATGGCGGATGAACAAAAAAAAACGGACTGACCTCAGCCCCACCGGCTGAACCCAAACCCGAAGTCAAACCCGAAACCCCCGCTTCGCCGGGGGTTTCTTTGTGCCCAGCCAAAGTGGACAGTCTGGCGGGCAAGGTGGAAGTCCGGCTGTTTGGCACGGAAGCCTGGACCACCCCCAAGCTGGGCGACTGCCTGTTTGGTGATGACCGCATCAAGACCGACGCCGACAGCGGCGTGGCGCTTGCGCTGAACGACGGCGGCCAGCTCAAGCTGCCGGCCCTCTCGGACATGTCCCTCATCGGCGCCCGCCGCAAGGGCGACGACGCACGGGAAGTGAGCGGCGCGGAACTGGGCGCGGGTGAACTTTGGGCCGAGGTGGAAGCCAGCCAGGGCGCATTTGACGTGACCACCCCCACCGGCGTGGTGAGTGTGCGGGGCACCGAGTTCAGTACCCGCGTGGACAAGGACAAAGAGGGCAATCCCCGCGTGCAGGTCTTCAGCCTGAAGGGCGAGGTGGAAGTGGCCGACAAGGACCGCAAGAAAAAGGTGAAGCTGCTGGCAGGAAAAACCGCCAAGCTGCTGGGCAAGGAACTGAGCGACGCCTTTGATTTTGACGTGGGCGCTTTCAAGGATTACCTGAACAGTTGGAAGGACCTGCTCACCCCCGGCGGCATCCGCGATTTCATCAAGGCCAAGGCCTTTGAAAAACTCCAGGAGATGCTGGACGGCAAGCTGAACGACCTGAAAAACAAACTGCCCGGCGGCGGGGATCTGAAACCCAAGCTGCCCGGCGGCGGCAAGCTGGGGTTTTAGCAGGGTGTTGATAAACACCCTGAAAAATCCACGGATGGATTTTCCGCTTATTGGGGTTTTTCAAACCCCAATAAAAGCGTTGGTTTGCGAGGGCTTTGCCCTGAGCAAAACAGGTTGAGAAAGGCCAGGAGGGCCTTTCTCAACACCCTGTTAGAATGCTTTTATAAGCCTGAGTGCGAAGCATGAAACGGCCAGGACAAACCATGAACAAATCCCTGAAAAACACCCAGGTGTGCAGGTCAACAGACAATAGGAAGAATCCGTGAGACCCCCAAAACCCTTTCCAAAACAGGCCCGAAAAGAGCTGGAAGCCCTGCTGCCCCAGGCCCGGCATGTCGGTGAAAGAAGAAAGATCATCTCTTGCCTGCTGCGGGCCAGACACGCGTGGCCCGCAGAAAAAATCGCGCAGGAAGTGGGCCTGTCGGTGGGGCGGGTCCATCACATTCACGCGGCCTATCTGAGGGAAGGGAAATCGGCGCTGGTGGGGCAAGGTGCGTGGGGCGGGGCCAAACGCAATCCCCTCACCCCTGAACAGGAGCGGGAGTTCCTCAAGGGGTTCGAGGCAAAAGCCCTCCAGGGGGAGATCGGCCTTGTGGCGGCGCTGAAAGAAGCCTATCAGCGCAAGACACAAAAAGAGGTCTGCCCGGCCACCATCTACAACCTGCTCAAACGCAACGGTTGGCGCAAGGTCAAGGCCCGGCCCCCGCTCGCCAAGGCAGACCCGGCGGCGCAGGAAGGGTTGAAAAAAAACTCACCCCGGTACATCTGGAAGCCCAGCGCGCGCTGAGCGCCTGCAACAAAAATTCCGCCCCACTTCCGATTTCTGCCCCATGAAATGAATACAAAAAAGCCGGAGCATTCGCCCCGGCTTTTCGGTTTGACGGAAAGGAAATTTATTTCTTGACGGGTGCGCCCAGCGTGGCGTCTTTAAGCGCCTTGAGGGGGCGGAATTTAAGCACCGTCTTGGCGGGAATGGTGACTTTCTCGCCGGTCTTGGGGTTCACGCCCTGGCGTTTGGCCCGCTTTTTCAGCTCAAAGTTGCCGAAGCCGGAAATGGCCACTTTCTTGTGAGACTTGATGCCTTTGGCGATTTCGTCAAACACCGCCTCGACGCCTTCTTTGGACTCTTTGTTGGTCCAGCCAGTGGCAGCGGCGACTTTCTCCACCAGCATCTTCTTGGTCATCGGAGCAGCGGCGCCGCTCGCGGCTTTGGTTGTAGCCATGGAAACCTCCCGGGTGAAATTCGCTGAAGTCTATGACAGCAGCGAAGCATTTTCCAACAGGTTTTTTTGGTTCGTCCAATGCCGTCGATGTGACCGGGAACGGCTACGCGCACGGCCGTGCCACACGCTTTTACTTTGTCCCCTGGCCCACTTAGAATGACCCCCGTTCTTTCTTCCCCAGGAGCCAATCTGTTTTGAACATCAACGACATCCTTGAAAAGGCGATCGCCATGGGCGCCAGCGACATCCACCTGGCCCGTGGCGCACCGCCCATCCTGCGGGTGAACAAACGCCTCACCTACATGGATATGCCGCCGCTGGAGTTTGAGGAAACCAAAAACCTCATCTTCGCCATGATGAACAACGAGCAGCGCACCCAGTTGAGCCAGGACAAGGAAATGGACTTCAGCTACAGCACGCTGAACGGGCGCTTCCGGGTCAACGCGTTCTTTTATTACTTCGGCATCGTCGCGGCCATCCGGGTGATTCCCAAGGTTCCGCCCAACATGCAGGAAATCTACATGCCCGAAGTGGCCTACAAGCTGGCCCGCCTGCCCCGCGGCCTGGTGCTGGTGACAGGCCCCACCAACAGCGGCAAAAGCACCTCGCTGGCCGCCATGATCGACCTCATCAACAAAGAGCGCAGCGCCCACATCATCACGCTCGAAGACCCCATCGAGTTCGTGTTCAAAAACGACAAATCTCTGGTGCATCAGCGCGCCGTGCATGTGAACACCAACAGCTTTTCCAACGGCCTGCGGGCCGTGCTGCGGCAAGACCCGGACGTGCTGCTGGTGGGCGAAATGCGCGACCTGGAGACCATTCAGTCCGTGCTCACCATCGCCGAGACCGGGCCCCTGGTGTTCGCCACACTGCACACGCTGGACGCCGCCCAGACCATCGAGCGCATTGTGGAAGTCTTTCCCTCCTATCAGCAGCAACAGATCCGCTATCAGCTCTCCATCACCCTCAAGGGTGTGATCTCGCAGCAGCTCATGCCCCGGCAGGACAAACCGGGCCTGATCGCCGCACGCGAAATCATGCTGGTCACCAAGGGCATCTCCAAGCTCATCCGCGATGGAGAAATTCACCGGGTTTATGAGGCCCTCGAAGCGGGCCGCGACCTGGGCATGATTCCCATGGATGAAGTACTGGTGCATTACGTGCGCAAGGGTTTCATCACCAAAGAAGACGCCGTGGCCAAAAGCACCAACCCTGAAGAAATCCAGTCGAGGCTTGCGGCGCTGTGAGCGGCGCAGCCGCGGCTTTTCTACGCGGCCTGCCCCCTCTGGCGGCCTTCAGCCACGAGCAGATTGACCACATCGCCGCCAAGGTACGCCCCGTGGCGGCCCTCAAGGGCAAACGGGTTTTCCGAGAGGGCGACCCCGGCGATTCGCTTTATTTCATCGCTTCGGGAAAAATCCGCGTGCTCAAGACCATTGACCAGCAGGCGGGCACGGCCAAATCTCTGGCGGTGCTGCCACCCGGCAGTTTTGTGGGAGAAATGACGCTGCTGGACGGCGCGCCCCGCAGCGCCACCGCCCTGGCAGAAGAAGACACCGGCCTGTTTTTGCTGCGCCGTGAAGATTTTGAAACCCTGCTCGAAGAAGACCCCCTGCTGGCCATCCGTTTTGTTTCGGCGCTTTTTTCCACCATCACCCAGCGCAAATTGCGCACCGCCACAGAGCTGATGGTGCTGTATGAAATCGGCCTGGCCCTGGGCAAGGAAGACGGCATGCAGAACATTCCCGCCTATTTTCTGGAAGTGGTCACCAAGGCGCTCTGCGTGGAGCGCGGCCTGCTGATTCTGCACAACACGCTGGCAGACCGCTTTCAGGTGGAGATCACGCGGGGGCTGTTTGAAAAAGACGTGCTGGGCGCGCCCCTCACCAAGCGCCACCCCCTCATGACGTTCCTCACGCAAGAGAAAAAAGGCATCGGTTTCCAGAACTATTTCAAGACACAACTGTTCAACCCCCAGTTCGTGTCGGGTTTTGAAGAAGACGTGATGCTGATTTCGCCCCTGCTGGTGGGTGGGGCGTTCACCGGCGCGGTGGTGGTGTTGCCCACTGCGCACAAACGCGCCTTTGAGATGTCAGACCTGAACCTGCTGATGGGCGTGAGCAGCATGGCCGCCGCAGCCATTCACCGCGCCAGCGAACAGCGCAACCGCAAAAACAAAAGCAAGCTGGGTCAAAAACGGTTTTCACACTGACCGGATGAATGGGACTGATTCAATACCAATTCGCAGGTAGGCACGGTGTGGACACCGCGCCCCTTGTTGTCAGGTTTATGAAAAAAGTTGATGAGGGACAAGGGTTTTTTAACGTAGCCCCGGCGTCTCGCCGGGAGTATTTGCCGCGCCAGGGGCGCGCACCATGCAGGTTCTTCCAAGTTTTCGCTTGAAAAAAGTCTGTTTGGCGCCGCCTGTGGCGGTTTTTTTTCTCCCCGCGAGACGCCGGGGCTACCAGAACCCTGACAACAACCGACGCCGCGCCTACTCCAAAAAAGAATAATAAAATCTTCTGATGGCCATCAACCCTGAGAAAGAAATCACGCAGCCGGTGCAGCTTTGCGACGCCGGGGGCAACCTGAACACCGCCGCTGTCGGCTGGTCGCGCCACCCCCTGCACACCTGCAACCTCAAGGGGCATTGGTCGCGCAAAAAACAATGGAACTGGTGGGGCGTGCAGGACGACACGGTGTATCTCTCCACCACGGTGGCCCACATGGATTTCGCCGCCCTGGGGGCCGCCATGGTGGTGGACCTGAACGAAAAACGCCACTATGGCAAAGAGGTGATCACGCCGTTGGGACGGGATGTGTTGATGCCCCCCACGGTGATGGCCACAGCCAGTTTCGCCGAAAGCGGCCTTTCGGTGGTGTACGAACACACCGGCAGTCATCTCTATCTCAACGCGGCCTGCCCTGATCTGAAGGGGCACCCTTTTTCCGCCCGCATCACCATCACTTTTCCCAAAGATCACGAAACACTGAACGTGGTGATTCCATGGAGCGACCGCCAGTTCCAGTTCACCTCCAAGCAGAACTGCCTGCCCGCCGAGGGCGTGTTGTGTTATCGGGGCAAAACCCACACCTTCAAAAAGGGCAGCAGTTTTGCCGTGCATGATTTTGGCCGGGGTGTGTGGCCCTATGAAACCCGCTGGAACTGGGCCACCGGCACCGGAAAAAGCGGCTAGCACCGACTGGGGCTTCAGATGGGCGGCAAGTGGACAGACGGCACCGGCATGACCGAA
>CAYJOG010000137.1:0-7373 GCA_964371695.1 uncultured bacterium | reverse complement strand
ATAAAATAATTTTTTTTTTTTTTTTTTTTTTGGGGGGGGGGGGGCCCCCCCCCCCCCACTACCCAAATAAAAAGGTTTTTTGCCTTTGTTGGACTGGATTCCCGCCTTCGCAGGAATGACGGCGGGGCGATGGGGCGTTTCTCTTTGTTCCCTTCTCCCCATAAAGGGGAGAGGGAACGATGGGATCTTTTCTTTTACCAGCTTCCAGCCGCCAACTTTTTCCTCACACGCCGCTGGTGACGGTTTCGGAGCGGTGTTTGCGCAAAAAGTCTTTGAGCTTGTTGTGGTGGGGGTCTTCGGGGGCGTCTTCGGTGAGACGCCAGGGGCTGAGCAGGGGGCGCATCTTGCTCAGGGCCGCAACGGGATAGGGCAGGGTGAACACCGAGGCCCCGTGGCGGTCGTTCAGTTGTTTGAGAGCGCTGGTGAATATTTTTTCGTCCAGCTTTACCGCGCCGCCTTTTTTGGGCACGGTGAAAAGTTTGGCCGCCACTTTCAGCCAGGGCATGTCTTTGCCCACTTCGGTGAGGGGGGGCAGATAAAGCGTGTGGTTGGTTTCGTCGGCCACCAGCGTGTTGCGCACCCAGTCCTTCAGGGTAAAGGCCACGTTCTGGGGAATCTCGCGCTGCCCCACACCGGCCAGGGTGGCCATGATCTGTTCAAACGGCAGGCCCAGGGCCACCACGCGGGCCAGATATTCGCGGTCGAGATGCAGGGTGAAATAATTGTCATTCACCTTCAGGCGGCTGATGGCCAGCAGTTTGTAAAGTTGCTTGGGGGGTGCCTTGGAGCTGATGAGGATTTCGAAATTGGGTTGCACCACGCCGGGGGCGCGGGTTTCGGGCATGGCGCCGGGGCCAAGCCAGCGCATCATGTTGCGCTCGCCGCCGGTTTCCAGGCTCTCAAAACTCAGGTCCGAAATTTTCCAGCCCAGGGCTGCGCCCACCGCGCCAAAAAGCTCCAGGGCTTCTTGCGGGTTGCCCGCCACCCAGGTGTTTTTTTCTTCGAGTTGGCGCAGGATTTTTTTCAGTTCCACTTCGCCTTCCAGCGACTGAATGGCCCAGAACACGCCCCCCAAGGCCCCTTGCAGCCGTTGGGCGCACAGGGTTTCGAGAATGGCCTCTCCCAGATGATGGTTGAGCAGATGAATGTCCAGGTCCTGGGCGGGATACAACCCTTTTTCATCCAGCCGCCACCAGCCGGTGTGATAAAACGTGTCCAGCAACAGGCTCACCCGCTGGCGGGCCAGCCAGGTGGTTTGTGTGGGCACACCGGGATAAAGCCGCCCCGCCAGAATCTCGACATCTTTTTTATACCACCGCACGCCCCGACGCTCTTCGGTGCCCCGGCAACTGGTTTGCTCCAGAATGGACCACAGGATGAGCGCATCGGTGAACAACGAGCCGTTGAGATGTTCGCCGCCTTCCAGCGTGCCGCCAGAAGCCAGCGTGGTGTTGGCCCACCAGGCCCGGATGGGCGTGGGAATCCAGTAACCCCGGTCTTCTTCCTGGCTCACGGTCCACAACCAGGCCCGCTGGGTGAGCTGCGACACCAGCTTGTTCAGTTCTGCGCCTCTGATGTTGTGGTTGGCCTTGGCCCAGGTCTGAAAGTCGGGTTCGGGCACAGGGCTGGAGCGACTCATCAGATAAATGACGGCTTCCTTTTGCAGGGCGTTGAGATTGGCCCAGGAGCGTTGCAGGCGGGGCACTGAGTGCAGTCGCTGCACGTACACGTCAATCACGTCTTCCTGCGGGTCGAAGTCGTCTTCCATGCGGCCCACGCCCCTAAGCAGGCTCATGAGGGTGTTGCGGCTGGCGCGAGAAAGCGCCCTGTCTTCCATGGGTATAAACGGCATAACGGCGGATTTTAAGAGGGAGGGGTATGCAAAATAAACAAAATTCAAAAATTTTCCTGGGCTGAACGCCAGGGTGAGACTTGTTCGTTTGGACTAAAACTGACGAAATGGGGGTGTGCCTCCAAAAGTGCCTATTTCAGCACTGAAGAATCAAAAATCCCCTGAAAAACAGGTTGATTAACCTTTACTGAACACTTCCGCCCTTCAGGGCCTCGCCCAGGGCCTGCACCTGTGGGTGGAAGGGGGCGATGGTGGTGAGGCGCTGATAACAGCGCATGGCCCGCTCCTTCAGCCCCAGATACAGATATTGCTCGGCGGCGAACAACTGGGCGGGCAGCAGGTTGGGGCTGAGGGCCTCCAGGGTTTGCAGGGCTTCCACCGCCTCGCGCATCCGGTTTTGAGAAATATAGAGCGACACCAGCGAACGCCGCGCCCCCAGATAACCGGGGTTCATTTCCAGGGCCTGAAGCCAGGCGTCTTCGGCGTCCTGCGGCAGGTTTTGCAGCAGATATACCGACCCCAGGGCCTGAAGGGTGGCGGGGTTGCGGCTCTGCACATCTCCCAGTGCGCGGTTAAGCAGGCCAGCGGCGTCGTCCAGCAGGTTCATGGCGGCCTTGGGTTTGTCGGGGTTGAGCAGCACGCGGGTTTTGGCCCGGTCAATCAGCAGCAGAGCCAGGTTGTAATAAACCGGCCCCCGCGCCCCCAGGCCCTGGGCTTCGTTGTAATACACCTGGGCGCGGTTGAAGTGGTCCTCCCGCTGCTTGCCCATGGCGGTCATTTGTTGCTCCAGTTTTTTCATGTTCTGCAAAAGCGGTTCCGAAAAATCGCCCTGGTCGTTCTGGTGCTGAAGGGTTTTGAGCTGGAGCGAGGTGGCCTCCATGGGCAGGGCCATGGCCAACTGGTTGTGTACGGTGCCCAGGTTCAGGGGTTGTTCCAGCTCATCCGGCCACAGGGCGTTGGCCTGCTCAAAGGGTTCCATGGCCAGATCGGGTCTGCCCTGTCCCAGATAGGCCAGGCCCGCCTGCCGGTGAACGTGGGCGGTGATTTTTTTGCTCAGCGAACTGGGGGTGCGGCCCAGCACGGTGGGCAGGGGCGCGGCCTGCCAGTCGGGCGGGGCCGGGGCGTCGCCGGTGCTGCGCGCCCAGATGACCGCGCCCTGGGGGTGCATCAGCAGCGGCGGCACCAGATGGTGAAAGTGATAGGTGAAGAAAAAGGGCCGTTTATAGATGTTTTCCAGCACCAGATAGGTCTGGAACCGGATGTTGGCCGGCGCCAGCAGACCCAGTTTGCCGGTGCCGGGAAAAGCCGGCCATCTCAGTTCCGGGGCCTGTTTTTTGAGGCGTCTGTAGGTCCAGATCACGCCCAGGTGGCTTTCGGGCACCACCAGCACGTCGGGCCGCACGCCGTGCAGGGTTTGCAGCACCTGCACCACGCTCAGGCGCGGCTCGCCCGCCATGATGAGCACGGCCCGCCTGGGCAGGCCCCGCAGCGTGGCCATGGCCAGACGCTGGGGGGTGTTGTCGTGGGGAATCAATACGTCGGTGGCGGAGCTGGCCAGCAGGCCCCCCCACACCAGTACCACGGCGGCAAAACCAGCGCCGGAAAGCCGCCCCAGCCACGGGGCCGCCCCCCAGGCCGCCGCGCCGCACAACACCAGCAGGGCGGGCAGCCGCAGGGCCGCCGGGTCGCCATGGTGAATCACCAGGGTGAACAGGGGAATGGGCAACAGTGCCAGCAGCAGCCACAGGCTTTTGGCTCTGGCGCGCCACACCCCCAGCATCAGCAGCCCCAGCGCCACCACCCAGAAGGGGCCGAACTGGCGCACCACGTCGGGCAGGCCAAAACGTTCGGGCAGTTCTTTGGCGGCCTGGGGCAGGCCCACGCCATATTCCGAAAGGGTGAGGTGCTGAAAAAGCTCCAGGGGCGTGGTGGCCATGCCCCAGGTGAAGGGCGGCAGCGCCGCCGAGCGCAGCACCGTGAACACATAGGGCAGCGAGGGCAGCGTGAGCGCCAGCAGCACCAGCGCCACGGCAGCGCCGCCGGTGAAAAACATGCGCACCTCGCGGATGCGCCAGAGCCACACGCCCATCACCAGCGGCATCAGCAGCAGACACAGCGGAAACAGCCAGCCCATCAGGCCAAAACAGAACATGGCGACAAGAAGCGCGGTGGGTTTGTTCCAGCGCACCCATCGCATGGCCCAGAAAAACACCAGCCCCAGCATGGGCATCCACAGGGAATACACCTCCAGCCCCATGGCCTGCACCAGCCATGCGCCCCCCGCCCCCAGCGTGGCCACCCAAAAAAGGGCCGCCCGCTGACCGGCCCACAGCGCGCCCCCCGCCGCCAGCAGCCACAGGGCCAGCCACATCAGAAACTGGTGCGAGATGTTCTGGGCAAACGCCAGAGACAGGCCGGGGAAGTAACCCGGCAGTTTCATGAGCAGGCCAAACAGCGGATAACTGGTGGGGTGGCTGTTGCTCAACAACCAACTGGTGGCGGCCACCTCGGCGCTGTCGCCCCAGTAATAACCAGGGGGCGCGCCGCTGAGCATCAGCGCCCAGAACAGCAGAAAAAATCCGCCCCAGGCGGCGGGTTTGCGCCACGGGGGCGAGTGGGTAAGCCGCGCCGTGTTTTCTTCTGCCGGGGCAGGTGTTTCAAAGTGCGCGACAGGGGCGGTATCCATGGTGTTGGGGGGATTGTATCAATGCCCCGGCGCATGGCTCGGAAGGGGGACGTCAGTGGCGCACCATTCCTTTGACGGAATATTCCCTGGAGGGTATACTGGCCCCGTGGCCTGGGATGTGGAATACACCGACGCATTCGGCCAATGGTGGGAGGAACTGGGCATGGAAGAGCAGGAAGCCCTTGACGCCTCTGTCCGCCTGCTCGAAGAAAGGGGGCCAGCCCTGGGTTTTCCTCAGAGCCTGTTTATAAAGTCCGTCCTGGACTTTATAAACTTACCGCAGGCGGGGGCGAAGCCCCCTTGGCGGGCGAAAACCTCAACATTTTCAATGTTTCGGCTTTCGGATGCGGTCATCCATGACCGCAAGAGCCTGTTTGTCAGTTTTTTGTCTACTTTATAAACAGGCTCTCACAGCAGCGGCATCAACGGTTCCAGGCACAATCACATGCGGGAACTGCGTACACAACAAGCGGGCCATCCCCTGCGCACCTTGTACGCTTTCGACCCAAGACGCACGGCCATTCTTTTGATCGGCGGTGACAAAACAGGCGACGACCGGTGGTATGACGTGCATGTGCCCCTCGCCGACCGGCTTTATGACGAACATCTGGAACAATTGCGAAAGGAAGGACAAATTGATGGCCAAGAAGTTTTCTGAACTGCGCGCCAAAATGCCGCCCGCCTCTCAGGCCCGCGCCAGGGCCAGGGCAGACGCCATGCTGGCCGAAATGCCGCTCAACGAACTGCGCCAGGCGCGGGGATTGTCTCAAAAGAGACTGGCCGAATTGCTGCACGTTCAGCAGCCCTCCATCGCCAAGCTCGAAAAGCGCACCGACATGTATCTTTCCACACTGCGCAGCCACATTGAGGCCATGGGTGGGGAACTGGAAGTGATCGCTCGGTTTCCCGATGGCGCGGTGAGGATTGGCAATTTCGCCGACCTGGGGAGCGACGCTCCCCAGGGTGAAAAAGGACTCGCCGCAGGCGGGAAAAAATAAGCTTTCTCATACCAATGAACATTCAAAACAGCAGGAATGTTCATTGGATTGTGATTGGCCTTGCCGTTCGTCGTGAACGGCTGCGGCCCGGCGCGGCGCAGGCAAAGCCCGCTTGCGCCGCGAACATCGGCGGCCCTTTATGGGCCTTAATGTTCGAGCGAATTCATCCATGAATTCATACCAATTCTCTTCACCCATCTGACTTCGCCAAACACCTTCCCCAACCGACCCTTTCATTCGTATTAATGCTGTTTCGGTTGAGAATTGGTATCAGCTCTCCCTTTCCACCGGCAGTGTGGCGGGCTGGGTTTTTGCGGCCCGGTTCACCGACAGGGCGATGCCCATCTGACCCAGCCAGTAGGTGGTCATGATGGCGTAACGCTCGTGGGGCACGCCCGACATGAAACGCTCCCAGGCGATCATGCCGTCAGAGGACATGAAGCTGAGCGCGCCCACCAGCCCCCACCATTGGGCCGTGAGGTTTTCGCCGCCGTGACCCACGCGGGCGGCGGCGCGCCACACCATGGTGCTGATGACAGTGATGTAAATGAACACCGGCACGAGCATCGGCCCCAGATTGGGGGTGAGCAGATACACCATGGTGATGGCAAAAATGGCAAAAGGAACCAGCCGCAGCGGCTTCAGGGCCACGTCGCCCTGCGAAAAAGCCGCGATGTAACACAGGTGGGCCACCAGAAAAAAACTCAGTCCCGCCAGAAACAGAATCTTGGGCGCGGTGGGGCCAGCGCCCTGCATCATCAGGGCCACGTCGCCCATCAGCGAAAAAACAAAACCGGTCAGAATCCACCGGCCATAGGTTCCCCCGCCCGACTGCAAGCGCCACACCACCCCCATCAGCGCCACCATGGGCACGGGTTTGGTGAGAAGCTCCATGGCGCGGCTTTCCAGCCCATAGCCCACAAAGTGCAGCGCCCACATGCCAAAAAACAGCACCCAGGCCATGGGCAACAGGGGCGGGGCGCAGGAACCTTTTTCGCAGGAGGTGTTCAGGGATGTCAGATTACCGGTAATCCGAAATGCCCAAAAGGGGAGACTGTGGTTTCATGAAGACCGGTTCTACAATGACCCCCATGTCCCGTTCAAGCCGCCTCAAGTTTTTCGCCGCCGGTTTTGCCCTGCTGGGTCTGGCGGGGGCCACGGCCACCCTGCGGGGGGCGATTTCGCCGCCGCCGGGTCCAGAGGCCGAGATACGCCACATCGAGCAGATCGCTTTTGACGGCGCGGTGATTTCGGTGGTGTATGGCGTAAACACCAGTTGTCAGGACCCGGCGGATAACCTCACCGCCGCCCGGCTGGTGGCGCTGGAGGACACGCCCGGCTGGCGCGTGGCGCTGGTGAACCAGTCGCGGAAATATTGCGGCGGCAATGCGGTGTGGGTGCGCCTGGCCGACAGGGTGGACATCAGCGGACAGATTGAATCACTCCGGGGCAACAACAACGCGGCCTATCAACTGGTGTTGCCCACGGTGACATTGGGGCGGGGCAAACCCACGCCCTGGGGCGGCCTGATGCAGGACCCAGCGGGCGTGCCACAAAGCGGCCAGACCCCCACCGGCAAGCAGGACACCATCGCCGGGGCGGCCCCCAATGGCACCCAGTGGGAGTGTGTGTTGTTCAAACGCGACGGCGCGAAAAGGGACGGTTTTACCGGCGTACACAAAGATCAGCGTCAGGCCCGCGCCGCAGCGGCTCAGGGCTGCCAGCGCACCAACAATCCCCGCTGCGACGAGTGGAGCCTGGACCCGGACCACACCACCTGCAAGCTGGTGCAATACCGTTGCGTGTTGTGGAAGAACGACGGCTCGAAGCGGGATGG
>CAYJOG010000136.1:0-7390 GCA_964371695.1 uncultured bacterium | reverse complement strand
CCCCCGTTATCTAATGGCCCCACCAAAACTGGTTTTTTCTTTATGTTTAACTGGATTCCCGCTTTCGCGGGAATGACGCCGGGGCTACCACAAAAAACCCTTGATAACCCCCAGCTTTTTCTGCAAATCTGACTGCAATGGACAACGCGCCTGCTCGAAGATGGTTCACTGTCCCAAGGGGTTTTCCGTCGGCATTCTGAAAACCTTCCAGTGCTGGCCATGGGACACCGACTCGCCGGGAAAGAGCGGCAGGAATGGCCCATGCACTTCCACTTCCAGATAATTCAGGGCAGGGGCGTTGTACACCTCCACGCTGGCATGGTGCAGATAGGCCGCCTGGGGGTCTGCCGCGAAAGTGCGAATAAACCCAATGGGGCCAGACGCACTTTTCATCACCGAGATCACAAACGACAACCCCTCGTCGCCCGCCTGGGCCAGCCCCCCCACCTTGAAGTGAGAAGGAGACAGGCAGTCCACACGCACCAGCGGCGTGGGGCCAGTTGGCGGCGACAGCCCCGCCTGTACCCAGGCAGCGCGGCCTGCCTCGCCGGTCAGTTCGGTGCAAACCTGGGGGAACAGCGCCACGGAATCCCCCTCCTGGCCATAGGGGCGTAGCGCATCCAGGCTGAGCGGCAAAAACACCGACATGGGGCGCAGGCACTGGGTCACGTTCCAGATGCCCCGACGGGCCACGACATCACCCGCGTTCAACAGGGTCTGTTCCAGCACCAGCCCCTCACCCTCCCACTCAAAAAGCCGCGCCACCCGCAGGCCCGTTTCGCGGCACACCGGGCTGTGCATCTCCAGGCCGTTTTCGGTTTCCACCCAGGTGTATTCGCCGTGGTCAAGATCCACCGGCGGGGTGTGTCCAAGCCAGTCTTCCTGAGGCGCGACCCAGGTTTTGTCGCCGCCCCACAGGGGAAAACCGGTTCTTTCCTTGGCCGCCGCGAGTGGCTCACCCGGCGGCAGATGGGGCCGCGGCCCCAACAGTTCCGGGTGCTGAAACAAAAGTTCCTCGCCCTCAAAACACAACGACATCAACCGGCCCCCGATGAGGGGCGTGAACGTGGCCGTGAGGGGGCCACGGACAAGCACCAGAGCGGGCCATCCGTGAAATTCTGTCTGTTTCAGCAAGGTCACCGCCTTCAGGGAAACTATTTTTCCGTGTCCCGCATGTGGGGGAACAGAATCACGTCGCGGATGCTGTTGTTCTGCGTGAACAGCATGACCAGGCGGTCCACCCCCACACCCAGGCCGCCTGCCGGGGGCATGCCATATTCCAGGGCCAGCAGAAAATCCTCGTCAATGGGCGGAATTTCATCGTCTTTCTGCCGCTGGCGGGCCTGTTCCTCAAACCGCTGGCGCTGGTCGATGGGGTCGTTCAGTTCACCAAAGGCGTTGGCCACTTCCATGCCCGCCACAATCAGTTCAAAGCGGTGGGTCAGGCGCGGGTCGTCGGTTTTCCGTTTGGCCAGGGGGCTGATGAGGGCGGGGAAATCCATGACAAAAGTGGGCTGGATGAGATGGGGCTCCACCAGGGCTTCAAAGGTTTTCTCCACCATCTTGCCCCGCGTGGGGGCGTGGGCGGCGTCTTCCAGCCCCGCCGCCGAGAGCGCCGCCGCCGCGTCGAAGTCCTCCCGCAGCAGGTCCATGGGGTCAAAGGGCAGGCCCCTGTCTTTCATGGACTGCATGTAACCGATTTTTGCAAAAGGGGGATGCAGGTTGAGGGAATGGTTGTTGAAAGTCCACTGGCTTTGCGGCGTGCCGTCTTCGGCGGGCGGCGGCGGCAGAGCGCCGCACAGGGTGGCGAAAATTTCTTCGGTGATTTCCACCATCCTGTCCAGCCCCACGTGGGCCTGATACAGCTCCAGCATGGTGAACTCCGGGTTGTGGGACGTGTCCACACCCTCATTGCGGAAGTTGCGGTTGATTTCAAACACCCGCTCGAATCCCCCCACCAGCAGGCGCTTGAGATAAAGCTCCGGGGCGATGCGCAGATACAGGGTGCGGTCCAGCGCGTTGTGGTGGGTGATGAAGGGCCGGGCGTTGGCCCCGCCGGGCAGGGTCTGCATCATGGGGGTTTCCACCTCCATGAAGCCCTGGGCGCTAAGGCGCTCGCGGATGAGCTGGATGATGCGGCTGCGAGCCACAAAAGCCGCCCGCACCTGGGGATTGCTGAAGAGGTCCACGTAGCGACGCCGGTAGCGCAGCTCCACGTCACGCAGGCCGTGGAACTTTTCCGGCGGGGTCTGGATGGCCTTGCACAACACGGTGAAGTTGCTGGCAAAAACGGTGGTCTCGCCTTTTTTGGTTTTCTCAAGCGGGCCGGTGGCCCCCAGCCAGTCCCCCAGGTCCAGCAGGTCCAGCAGGTCAAAGTTTTCCTGCCCCACGTTGTCCAGTTTCAGGTAAACCTGAATGTCTCCTTCACCATCCCGCAGGGTGACAAAGGCCGCCTTGCCCATGCGGCGGATGGTCATGGCCCGCCCGGCCACCGCCACCGGCTGGCCCTGAAGCTGGTCAAAACCATCGTGCAGGGCGCGGCTGTTGTGGGTCACCGCATAACCGGAAGGATAGGGGTCAACCCCTTTTTGCAGCAGTGCGCCCAAGCGTTCGCGGCGTGTCTCGTTCAGGTCTTCACTCATGGCCGTGGACAATGCCGCGTGAATGGCTTGGCGTCAAACGGGATACCTCGCCCATAGCTGCTTATTTTTGTCAAAAAACAAGGGGTTTATTCACTTTACAGGAGTAGGCGCGGTGTCCTCACCGCTAAAAAACCAAAAAAAAAAAATATTTTTTCCCCCCCCCGGGGGTGTGGACACCGCCGCTACTCCGAAAAAGTAGCAGCTAAGGGATGCCCCGCCTGCATCAAAAATCCACCACCAGCGCCGCAGGAATGGGCACTTCGTTGTGGTCGCCATTTTGCAGGTGGCTGACGTAAACACTCTTTTTGGTGGGAGAAAACGCCACGCTCCACGGCCCTGTGCCGCCGCTGGAAATGCGCACGATGTCCGCACCATTGCCGTCAAAGTCAACGCCGGTGATTTCGCCCAGGGCAAAATCAAAACGGATGAAAGACAGGTCATTGTCTTCATAGTTGGGGATGGCGAAGAGGCCCACCGTGCCCGCAGCATTCAGCTTGAGACGCATGTCGCGGGGCGACTGCCCCACCTTCATGCAGAACCCCGGCGTGCAGTTGTTCAGCGTCGCGACGGGCAGGGGGCCGCCCAAGGCCAGTTCGTAGACCTGAAACTGGTTGTCGCGGTCGGTGGATCCGGGCACGTTGGGATCGTCAATGGCCCCATCGGCGCGGGTGGTGCTCTGGCCGGTGAAAAACAGCCAGTCCTTACCCCCCTGGCGCACGATTTCCGCCGCAATGGCGTTGTATTTGTTGCCGGTGTAAAAACGATCCGCCAGCGTGAGGTCCAGTTTCAGGTCCGCCGCCTTCAGGGTCTTGCCTTTTTCCACCAGTGGCGCGGTGATTTCGTTGCCCGCCGTGGTGGCCGTGCCCCGGTAAATGCGCAGTTCGCCGGTGGTGGTGTCGAACTTCCAGGCATAAGTTATGTTGGCGGTGCCCGCGTCGCCGTCGTGATCAATCGAGAGGGTCGCCCCCTGATTGGCCGTGGCGGCGCCCGCCTTGAGCGAGGTCACCCCCAGCACCGGTTCAAAGGCCGCAAAGGGTTTGGTCTCGCCCTGTTGCAGTTTGTAAACCAGCGGCGATTCTGGCGTGGACTGCGCCAGCAGTTCCACGCGACTGCCGGTGGCGGCCACTTCCACAAACTTGTCCGTCAGGGCGTCCACCAGAAAAACACGTCCGGTGTAATCGGTGGCCACCACCTGATTGCGGTCGGTGGCATATCGCAGCGCCACAAAGTTGGCCGCTGCCACCTTCAGTGTGGTTTTGGCCCCAAAGGCCTGGGTGCTGCTCACCTGATCCACATTGTTGATGATGTGAATCTCGCCCTTGCTGGTGGCGGCGAACAGCTTGGTGCCCGCCGGGTTGGTGATGACGGCGCGCAGGTTGCCCAGGCCGCTCACCACGTTGAGCTGCGTGGCGGTGGTGAGGCTCACCTTGGACAACCGGCCCGTGTCGGCGGCCACATAGGCGGTGTTGTTGTCGGACAACCACACCGCCCAGGGGTTTTTGGGCACCCTCACCAGCCGCCAGGTTGGCCCGCTGTGCAAAGAGGCCGTGGGAACGATGTAAAGGGCGCTGCGCTCGTTGTTGGCGTTGACGGGCTGGCCGTCATCGTCCACGGCATCGGCGAAGTGCTCGAACTCGTCCACCAGAACCAAGTTGGCGCCGTCGGGCGACACCGCCGCCTGACGCAGAAAAATGATGTCCTGGTTTTCTTCGACAAAATCGTTGCCGTCGTTGTCAATGCCCTTCAGGCTGCCGCCGCCGCCGCCACAGCCTGTGTGCACAAGGGCAAGTCCCATGGCCAGCAGGCCACACGCAGGCAAACGAAAGAAGGGGATTTTTTTCAAGCTCAGAACTCCGTTTTCACCTTGGCGGTGAAGATGTAATAGTCATCCACAGGGCTGATGAGGGTGCCGTTCGCGCCAGGGTCTGCGCCAGTGCCGCCGGGTGTGTCGGTGCCTTCGGTGTTTTTGTCAAACACCCGCTCCAGGCCAAAGTTGAGCGAGGTGCTGTTGTTGATGTCGTAATCCAGCGACTGCTTGAGCGTGTAGGTGCGGCGGTTGTAGAGAGCCTCGATGATGCCGTTGGGGCCAAGTTCAGAGGGCGACTGGGTGTTGTTGATGAGGTCGCTGATGGCGAAGCTCAGGTTGTATTTCGCTTTTTTGCTGGCCTGCCACTCTGCCGCCATGCTTTTGGTGATGAAACGGATGTTCAGCGCGAAGGGCGCAAAGGTGTCATCGGGCAACAGGGGGTTGAATGAGCCTTTGTTCTGACAGTTGGCGTAACCATCCCCAAAAGTGGAGACCAGTTCGTCGCCGTTGAGGTCTTTGGCGATGTTGGCGGCCTTGCCGTCGATGCAGGCGTCATAAAGGTTGACAGCGGCACGGGTGAAACCGGCCTTGAGCGTCATGCGCGGGCTGGCATAAAACTCGCCGTTGAGGTTTGTCACCCCCACCGCCAGACGCGCCCGGCGGTTGTTCAGGCGCTCCATGATGGTGAGCGGCGCAATGCCGCTGAGCGAGGGAATGCCGGTGATCAGCCCGGCGTCAAAATAAATCGGTTCGACTTCCTGAATCTTGGCGAAAAGACCACCAATGGAATACTTATCGTCGGGGCGGTTATAGGTGGGGGCCAGCAGCCAGGCCTCCAGGCTCTGGATGTTGAGCGGCAGGCCGCCCACGTTGAGCAGGCTGTTCACGTCCAGGCCCGGCAAGCCCAGATAACGGGCCACAAACCGGGGCGACAGGCGGGCGTAACCGGCGGGGAAAATCTTGAGCGGCCCCCGGCTCCAGTCCAGCAGGGCCAGCATGGCGCTGCCCTCCCAGTCCTGCTCTGGCACCACACGGAACTTGGTGATGTCGGGCGAGGTGAGGCCCGGTTCCTGGTCTTCGTTGGGCGGGGCCGAGCTGGTTTTTACCACCTTGAACCCAGGGCGGTAATACTTGCTCTTGGCGAACTCACCCGTGAAAAACAGGTTGTGTTTTTCGCTCACGGGATAACGCAGAAACACACTCTGGACTTTGTTTTTTTCGGCAGGCAGCTTGAGCTGCCCCACGCGGCTGTCGCCGCTGCCGCCGGGGGCAGCCAGTTTGTCCTGCGGATAACCCGGACTCGCCAGCGACCCCACCTGGTCGTCGGTGAGGAACATGAACTCGCCGTTTTCGAGGTAGTTCTCGCAGTCGCCGCTCACCGCGTTGATCTTTTCGCACATCTGCACGCTGTCTTTGTCCTCAAACAGGTTGATCTGGCTGATGCGAAACAGACTCAGCGGGTTGTTCAAAAAAGTGCCCTGCAGGCTCGCGCCATAAACGTAGCGGTCATAGGGCAGACCGCGCATCTGCACCGCCACGCCTTCGCTGCCGTCTTCGTCGGTGCCCACAAACGTGAAGGGATGCCCCAGGGCATCCAGGTATTGTCGCCGGTGCTCGGTGCGCGCCCCCATCAGGTTCAGGGTCCATTTATAGGCCTGAAACTGGCTCTGAATGCCCTCCCACTGGGTGCCAAAAGCGGTTGTGGGGCTGAAATCCACGCTGATGTTGCCTACGTCGAGCTTGCGAAAGAAAAACTTTTTGGTGGTGTCGCGGGCCTTGGGGTTGGAATAGTTGAGATAAAACTTGTTCAGGCTCAGCGGCGCGCTGGAGCCGTCAAACAGGCCCTCCACATTTTTACGACCCCCCAGTTCGGTTTCGGCGGCCAGCGTGGCCCCGATGGTGAAGTCCTCTCCCGGCGCAGGTTTGCTGGAAATATCCAGTTCCAGGCGGTTGTCCCACAACACCTGGGTGTCGGCATCCTGCTCGCCCTGGTTGACATAGGCCAGTTCGGCCCGGCCCTTCCAGGCGAAACGCTGGTTTTCCTCTTGCAGGCTCTGGATGTCCTTCTGGCCTTTCATGTACACCTTTTTGCCGGCGGTGAGTTCCTTTTTGACGTCGCTCTGAAAATTTCGTAATTCGCTGGAAAAACTGTTCACCAGGTCTTCCAGCTTTTTCACGTCGGTCTGTTCCATCACCACGGGCGCCTGCTCAGGCGTCTGGCCGGGGGTGGTGGCGGAGTCCGACAGCGGTTTGAGCACCGGCGCTTCGCCATCAATTTCCTTCAGGTTCATGCCCGCACGGGCAAAGGGGTCCGGCGTGCGGTGCGTGGCCGAGGGCCGCACCCGGCCAATCTGTATCAGGCCGTTGGATTTCAGGTCCAGGTAACGGTCCACCATGCGGGCGACCAGGGCAGCCATTTCATAACGGGTCACCAGACCATTGCCCTGAAATACCTCTTCGCCCTCTGCACCTTGCAGCAGACCCAGTCCACCCAGGCGGGATACGGCGTCATAGGCCCAGTGATCGCGGGGCACATCGGCAAACTCGTGCTCGGCGTGGGCGCGAAACTCGTCCTGCACCCGCAGGCTGTCCAGAAAAAGATCGTCGTCGGTGGATTCTTCCAGCAGGTCCACCCGCACCAGCGCCCGGGCGGGAGCAGCCCACAGACACAGGCACAGGCCCGCCATCAACCACCATACAAAACGTCGCACCGGCGCATTATAAAACCAATCCACCGCCCAGCGCCAAGGGGGGTGCCGGTTTGTTGACAGGGGGCATTTTGCCCCCTGTTTGTGTTTTGTTCATTGCTGATGCAGCGGGGGGACAATAAACAGGAAAGCCCTTGGCCATCCGTGGCGGCTGGTCCCAGGGCGACCATCCATGGTCGCCCGTTCGGCGGGCCAGAGCATCAATATGCTCTGGCAGAACCCCGCCTCACCCC
>CAYJOG010000135.1:6065-7414 GCA_964371695.1 uncultured bacterium | reverse complement strand
GTGTCCCGCCCTCTCCCTGAGGGAGAGGGCATTTCTACGCCGCCCGCAGCAGGTTTTCGCGGTCCAGAAACAGGCGGATGTGTTTGGCCATCCAGCGGCGGTAGCGGGGTTGCAGCAAACCGACGTGGCCGCCGCCATACCAGTGCAGGGGCGGATGACCAAAATGCTCGCGCAGCATCAGGGCGTGTTTGGGGGGGATCACCTGATCCGCCAAGCCAGCGATCATCAGCAGGCGCTCCGGCGGCAACTGCGGGGTGTGGGAAAGGGGACTCAGCATCCGGCCCAGTTGCTGGGCGTCTTCCAGCGAATAACCACTGCGCCGCAGGCCCTCGCTCATCACACTGCCCATCACCGGGTTTTCCAGCAGCACCGTGAGGGAGGTGGCCGGGTAAAGCAGCACGGCGAAATCCATGAGGTCCGTCTGTGTCACGGTGAGCGACGCCAGAAAGCCCCCCAGCGAGCCGCCCAGCAAACCCACGTGGGGGCAGTCGGTTTTGAGCCAGCCCAAAAGGCCGGTGACATCACTCACCGCCTGAATCACCGCCTCCACACTGCGGGGCAGGTTGCCCGACACAAAAAACTCGCCGCTGAATACGCTCGCGCCCGGTTTGCGTTCCATGTGAAAGGGCAGGTCCATCAGCACCAGCCGCACCGGCTCGCCGCCAAAAAACGCCCAAGGCTCCATGGCCTTCACTTCATCCAGGTGCCCCATGCTCCAGCCGTGCAGAAAAAGTATCGCCATGGTGGGCTCCACGCCTTTGGGTTCAAACACCCGCAGGTTGATGAAGTGGTTTTCGGGCGCGGCCAGATGCATGGGGGCCCACAACGGGTGAAAGGGTTCATAGGGGCTGGGCACGCGGGCGGCGTATTCCACATGGGCCGGCGTTTCGCCCACCCGCGCCAGGGCGGGCCGCGCCACCGCCGGTGCCCCGCGCAGCAGATCCGCAGGGGCGGCCTCCAGATAGGGTTTCAGCGGCAGGTGGCCCGTCTGGTTTTCCAGATTATAAAAAGGGCCGTATTGCAACAGCCCCGACGCCCCCAGGGCCAGCAGGTCCAGCAGGCTGCCCTCCAGCAGGTCGGGCCACTTGCGCCACGCCAGCGGCATGAGTTGCTCAGGGATGGGATCCAACATGAATCGATTATCGCATGGCGGGGAGGCGGGGACAGCACACCGTCACGTCGCCAGCGCCTCTTTGAGCAACTGGTTGAGCAACGCCGGGTCGGCCTGGCCTTTGGTTTTTTTCATCACCTGTCCCACCAGAAAACCCAGGGCCTTTTCTTTGCCCGCGCGGTAATCCGCCGCCACCGAGGCGTTGGCCGTGATGACCTCCTGAATAAAGGCCTTGAGC